>JBGTHN010000052.1:0-6705 GCA_041746235.1 Pyrinomonadaceae bacterium
TTCGATATTTGGTAAATGATGCTTGCGTGAAATTAAACAAAACTTGGATTTACGGTGCGGCGGTTTCGTCTTATGGAACAACGATGACGATTATTCCAAATGAAACACCTTGTTTGCGTTGTATCTTTGAAGAAATGCCATCGGCGGGGAGTTCGCCAACTTGTGATACAGCAGGAATTATTCAACCGATCATTACGACAATTTCTGCCATACAAGTATCCGAAGCGTTGAAAATTCTCATTGGCAAGACTGATAAACTGCATAAATCTCTGATGCAATTCGATGTTTGGGAAAACGATTGGCGAAAGATCAAATTAGGCAAACCGAATGAAGATTGCAAAACTTGCGGTCAAAAGGACTTTGAATTCCTCAAAGCATCGAACCAAGACTTTTTTACAACCCTCTGCGGACGCGATTCTGTCCAAATCCAACCGCCGAATGCTTCACAAATTGATTTGCCGAATTTAGCCGAAAAACTAAAAAACCTCGGCGAGATAAAACTCAATGAATACTTATTGCGTCTAAAGGTTGAAGATTACGAACTAACTGTTTTCAAAGATGCCCGTGCAATTATTAAAGGAACGGATGATACGACCATTGCTCGTTCTGTTTATGCTAAATATGTTGGGAGTTGAATATGAATACTCTATCTTATACAAGAGAAGAACTTAAAAAATTTGGGGATGGATTTCCAGACAAAGGTTTATTTTGTAAACATTGTAAAACTTTTATTCCACAATTTGCTGAACTAACCGAAGAAGATGAAAGTAGAATAAGAAAAAATTGTTACTCACAATCAAACTTGGCAATGCTTGAATTAGAATCTTTAACTGGATGTTCAAAAAGATTTGCAAAAATTTGGGTAATTCATGAAGGTAAACCTAAAGTTGTTTATGATGAAGAACTTCCTTGTCCCTTTTGTGATAAGCCATTACGAACTTCAGAAGCAAAACAATGTCGTCATTGTAAACGCGATTGGCACGATGATGTTAATCTTGAATGGTTAAAGTAACAATCAACAATTTGCATTATTACAGAACATCTTGTGAAACATTTCACGCAATTGTGTCATAATGTATGATGAATTAGGTGTAAGCTATGAACCAAACAAATAAAAAACCAAAAGTTGTCATCATCGGCGGAGGATTCGGCGGATTGCAGGCGGCGAAGGAACTGAAGAATGAGGATGTTGAAGTTACTTTGATAGACCGCAAAAATCATCACACATTTCAGCCTTTGCTTTATCAGGTGGCGACGGCGGTTTTGTCGCCGGGTGAGATCGCTTCGCCGATTCGCAGGATTTTGTATAAGGCGAAAAATGTTGAAGTTGTTTTGGGCGAAGTCGTTAAGGTTGAAGCGGATAAAAAGTTTGTTCGTTTGCAGGATGATTCGGAAATTGCCTTTGATTATTTGATCGTGGCGGCAGGTGCGAGACATTCATATTTTGGACACGACGATTGGGAAGAATCGGCACCGGGTTTGAAGACTTTGGAAGATGCTTTGGAGATTCGGCGGCGTGTTTTGTTGGCGTTTGAATTGGCGGAACGTGAAGCGATATTGACGGGCAAACACGATCCTTTGACGTTTGTGGTTGTCGGCGGCGGAGCAACAGGAGTTGAACTTGCAGGAGCAATTGCGGGGATTGCGAGACAGGCTTTGTCAAAAGATTTCAAAGCAATTGATACAGCAAGTGCAAAGGTTTTTCTATTTGAAGGTGCGGATAGAATCCTGAATAGTTTTTCGCCTGATCTGTCTGCACACGCGAAAAAGGATTTGGAAGAATTAGGCGTTGATGTACATTTAAATAGTTTTGTAACCGACATACGACCGGGTAGTGTGAAAGTCGGCGACGAATGGATTTATACAAGCGTTGCGATTTGGGCGACCGGCGTTCAAGCATCTTCTTTAGGAAACGACCTCGATGCAGAAACCGATAAAGCCGGACGCGTTCACGTTGAAAATGATCTATCTGTTCCAAAATACAAAAACATATTTGTCATTGGCGATATGGTCAATCTCAAACGCGAAAACGGCGAATTGGTTCCCGGCGTTGCACCTGCCGCGATTCAAATGGCACAAACGGCGTGCGAAAATATTTTGAACGATCTAAACAAAAAACCTCGCAAAGATTTTAAATATTGGGATAAAGGTTCGATGGCGACGATCGGAAAAAACAAAGCGATCGTTGAAGCCGGACGATTCAAATTAACGGGATTTATAGCGTGGCTCGCTTGGCTTTTTGTTCACGTTATTTCGTTGATCGGTTTTCGCAATCGGCTTTGGGTTTTGCGTGAATGGGTATGGGCATATTTCACACGCGACCGCACGGCACGGCTTATCACGGGCGATGCCGACGAACTCAAAGAAGCTTTGAAATTTCTCGAAGCAAAACCACAACTCGATATTTTGGGAGTGAATGCTGAAATGCAGCGTGATGAAAAAGTCAAAGATGTTGTCAAGTAACGATCTATTGTTGAGATTTAATCGAATCCATTATCTGAAAATGTTTAATCCTAACCTGTAAATATTTGTTCCATACAAGTAATTCTTCATTTATTTTTTGCAAAGGTGCGTTCAACAGTTTCAAGGATGCGTTCAACACCTTCAAAGATGCGTTCAACACCTTCAAGGTTGTGTTCGATAGCTTCAAGGTTGTGTTCGATAGCTTCAAGGATGTGTTCGATAGCTTCAAGGATGTGTTCGATAGCTTCAAGGATGCGTTCAACAGCCTCAAGGATGCGTTCAATAGATGCTTTTGTGCTTCAAACAGATGTTTTTATGCTTTCAACACTTGTAAAGGTGCAATTTTTGGTCGTTCGAGGTTTAAGTTTATTTAATTGTTCAAGTCTCCAATTTAAGCATCAATAAAAACCTGTTTGCTGAAACCTCTCATGACACTAACAAAATTTTCAAATATATTGTAACCTTGCATATATATCTAGCGTATATGCAAGACTTAACTTAACTTTCTAAATTCAAACACTAATGAAAAAACACTACCTTTTAACGATACTTTTATTGATCTTTTCAACTTCAACATTCGCTGCCGATCCTTTGATCTGGTCGGTAAATTCGCGTGATGACATCGTTAATGGCGATGCGAAAGGCGTTTCGATCAATGACAACGGCACAATTACACTTGCACCGAAATTAACCGAAGTTTTCAAAACCGATCAGCCGTTTGTTTGGTCAAGTGCGGTTGATTCGGCGGGAAATCTTTTCCTCGGCACAGGCGGCGACGGCAAAATATTCAAGGTTGATGCAAGCGGCAAAGGAACGCTTTTTTATGATTCCGAGGAATTAAATGTTTCGGCTTTAGCAGTTGCAAATGACGGAACGGTTTACGCCGGAACTTCGCCCGATGGAAAAGTTTATCGAATCGCCGCGAACGGAAATGCAACCGTTTATTTTGAACCGGGCGAGAAATATATCTGGTCTTTGGCGGTTTTCAATGACGGAAGTTTAGCAATTGGAACGGGTGAGAACGGCAAAATTTATAAAGTAAGATCTGCCAATGCAAAACCCGAAACTTCCCTGTTTTTCGACACGAGTGAAACTCATATCATTTCAATGGCAACCGATAATAAAGGGCAACTTTATGCAGGAACGGATTCGGAAGGTTTGGTTCTGCGTTTTTCTGCCGACGGAAAACCGTTTGCTCTGCTTGATTCGACTTTGAGGGAAATCCACGAACTTTCGGTGGCAAATGACGGTTCGGTTTATGTTTTGGCGTTAAGCGAATCGGCTTCAACGGCAGAAAAAAAAGAGGATGACAAAAAAACTGAAAACAAAACAGTTTCGGTTGAAAAGAAAACCGCAGTTGCCACACCAAAAGAAACAAAAAGTCGTTATGATCTAACGACTGCAAAATCCGCTGTTTATCGAATTTTACCCGATGGCGGAAACGATATTATCTGGAAATCGGACGAGATCACAGCTTTTTCGGTCTATGCACATCTGACCGGAAACGGTGTTTTGATCGGCACTTCCGACAAAGGCAGAATTTACAGCGTCCGCAATGATGGTCAAACTTCGCTCGTTTTGCAAACCGACGAAGAACAAGTTTCCACCATCAAAACTTTCGGCAACAAACTTTTTGCAACAACCAGCAATCAAGGCAAATTTTTCCAATTTGGCGGAGAAACCAACGCCGAAGGAACATACGAATCGCCTGTTTTAGATGCCAAATCTTCGGCAACTTGGGGAACAATCTGGTGGCGTTCCAGCGGAAATGTAGAAATTCAAACCCGCAGCGGTAATTCCGCTTCGCCGAACGAAATTTGGTCTAATTGGAACGCTGTGCAAAACAATCAAAAAGGTTCAAAGATCAACAGCCCGAAAGCACAATTTCTGCAATGGCGTGCGGTTCTGAAAAGTTCAACAACTAATGCAAGTGTGAGCGAGGTCAATGTTTCGTTCCTGCCGAGAAATATCTCGCCCGAAGTTCTTTCAATCGAAATCCTTCCATCAAACGTCGGATTTATGCCAACTCCTTCCGTTCCTATTGATGCAAATATCAAAGCACTCGGACTCGATCCGGCTGATTTCGGAATCGTTTCCGTCCCGATCGTTCCACAGAGAGTTTTTCAAAGCGGTGCCAAATCGCTCGAATGGAAAGCCGAAGACCGCAACGGTGATGAACTTGTTTATTCGATCTATTACCGCGAAGTTGGTGATATGAATTTTAAACTTTTACGTGAAAACATCGCCGAAACTTTTTATACGATAGATGGTCTGGCACTTGCCGACGGGCGTTATATTTTCAAGATCATCGCCAGCGATATGCTTTCAAATCCCGGTTCGGAAGCATTAAAAGGCGAACGAATCAGCGAACCTTTTGACATAGACAATTCCGCACCGACCGTTAAACTTGTCGGTTCGCCGCAAATTAACGGCGAAAATGCAAAAATCGTCTTTGAAGCAAACGAAAGTTCGAGCTACATAAAACGTGCCGAATATAATGTTGACGGCGGGGATTGGATAACGGTCATCGCCGACGATGGAATTTCCGACAGTCAAAATGAGCGTTATACGGTTAATTTGACTTTGAAAAATGCTGGAGAATATTCCGTCGCTTTGCGAGTTATAGATTCAAGCGGAAATACCGGAAATGCCAGAGTTTCGGTTAAAAGATAAATGACTGGAACGCAAACGACTCGTTTGCACGCGTTTACACAAACGCGAAAATGTTTCGATTAAACTCAACTTGATTTTAATCGAACTTTTTTCAAACGCGAAAGCGTTTGTGCAAGCGAGCCACTTGCGTTCCAGTCCTAATACATCAAACTTACATTGCTCCCAATTCTTTCAAGAGTTTTTCAGAATTAGCTTTTACATTTGCCGGTGGATTCATCGAAAGTGCTTTTTTAAGATTTTTTATCGCATTTTCTTTGTCTCCGGCAATCTTGTATGCTTCGCCCAAACTGTCATAGCTATTCGCATCATTCGGGTCTTTCGCAATGTTTGCCTGAAAAACTTCAATCGCCTTTTTATAGCGTTTTAAGCCCAATAATTGATAACCAACCAGATTTATTTCCTGCTTCGTTCCAATAGATAGCGATTCATCAAGGATTTTGTCCGATTCTTCCTGTTTGCCAATTTGCGACAAAAGCCCTGACTTTGTTGAAAGTGTCGGAAATGATTTATTTCTCGTAACAGCAATTTCCGCCCATTGCAGAGCTTCATTGTGATTAATATTGTTTGTCAAACAATAATTTGCGGCGGCTTGAAATCCCTGCCAACCGAATCCCGGTAGTGATTTCAATTCATTACGGAAATTTGCTAAAACTATTTTGTGTAGATCAACTTCTATTTTAAATGGGATACGTTTTTTCTCCCAATCCAAAGCCAAAACTCCGTAGTCATTTCCCATATCTATAAAGTTATAGGTCAAAACTTCGGTCTGTGGAACTGTTGTAGTTTTTATATCAACTCTCAAAACATCATCTTTCGGATCATAAAAAAAACTTCCCCAAGAAGTATGATTTTTTGAAAATATCAAAGTTGCCCGATTGTCTTCATAGATCGCCATATGCAAACCATAAGTTCCCGCAGATATTTGCTTTCCTTCAATTTTTACTTCGTCTGTAAATGTAATTATAGTGTTTTCATTTGCACCTGCCCGCCAAGGGATTTCGCAATTACAGGCAAAATTAATTTTTGAAAAACCATATGGAACTAATTGCCCCCAAATAGTTCCCGATCTGTCCGTCCCGTTCAAAGTAACTCTCGGTCTGGAATAATTTACAGTAATATCAGTTAAACCAATTCTTTGCTTTAGCTCTGCTGCCGGACTTACATCTCTCGGCGTTGTTAGGTTTTGACCAAAACCTTGAATTGTAAATGCAAGCAAAAGCAATGCAAATAACACAAACAGCATATTTTTTCGTATAGAAAATTTCTTCATAATATTTTTTAATATCGTATTGAATAGTTAAGCGTTTTTAAGACTCACAACTTACGATAATTCTCCTTTTTATTTTTGCCTTTAAACAAAATCCTTTGTCATAACGTGATTTGTATTTTGATATTCAAATTAACATCAAATGTCTTTTCAACACGCAAATAAAATTCTATTGACAATGAATGTAAATGGATTCAGTTTGGTTACGATAGTGTAAGGTATAAAGTTTGTTTTGAGGTCTAAAACTTTTCTAAAATTTTTCTAAAAGTATTCAAAGACTAAAGTTTTCTATACATTATATA
>JBGTHN010000053.1:0-2576 GCA_041746235.1 Pyrinomonadaceae bacterium
ACATCAACTTGGAAAATCAAAGAGGCTGTTTGCGGATTATAAAAACTCCGCGACCCCTCAACTATTTGCAAAGCAGTAAAAGGAAATGGTTGGTACAGGGATTTACTTGATTGTGATGAAGTAGAAACAGATTTACTAAACAGAATCAAAGGAATGGGCGAAGACCTTGATTCATTGTCGTATTCATTATCACTTTTGGAATATGCTGTAGATCCTGAAACCGCAGTAACAATAAAAAAATACAGACAAGCAATTGGAGCTGTCGGGAACAGTATTTCGACACCTTTTTTAATCAACTCAAAAGTCCAAGATGTTCTTCAAGTTTCCGAAGCAATTACAATTTTGGCGAATATTTATATTAAAGCAAACCCGGAACGTGCCGCCAAGCAATTTGGTAAAGCTCTCAGCGGACTTGGCAAAATCATTAGTTATTTACCTCCGCCCGCGAGTTGGTATGGTGCTTTATTGGCTGGAAGCGAGAATTTTTTCTATAACAATATGCAAAATATCGTTCCGCATCTAAAGCCTAATTTCAAGCGTGTGATTGACCAACACCTTCAAGCCGGAGATGACATTATGGGACTAAATGACTAATTGCAATGATGGATTAATTTACATTAACTGATTCAATTCTAATGGAGAAAAACACAATACGGAGCTTTTTTGATATTAAGAAATGACTAACAAAATTCACTTAAATCTAAGGCGAAAGACACGAGGAGAAATGATATGAACAAAAAAATATGGGTGAGTGTAATTTTGGTATCGGCGGGAATATTTGTCGCGGGACCGATTCTGGCAATACTACTAAACGGTTTAAGTAATTATTTGGCGAAACCGGGCATTTCGCCGGTCTTGGGAATTTTTGGGATAATCATTTTTATATTTTCGATAATTCAATTGGTGATTATTTTTACGGTTGTTCCTTTCGTAACGATCTACAAAAATTGGGACGCTATTCAGGACAATGAATCTAAAGTTTCAGTTGGAAAGGCGATCGGATTTCTTTTTATTCCATTCTTTTCTTTATATTGGATATTTAAGGTCTGGGGCGGTTTTCAAAAAGAACACAACGACTTTGCCGATCGAAATAATCTGGCAGTTCCGAAACTTTCATCAAACACCTTTTGGATCTTTCCGGCTTGCAACATATTGTTGCCGATCATTCAGATATTTCTATTGATTCTTTTTTACGTAACAATGATCGGGACAGCATACGCACTAATGAATGCGAATGCCGGTCAGGCGGCGGCACCGTCTGCCGCTATGATTGCATTATTGGTTGGTGTGGGAATGATTCCACTTCTAATAATTATTGTTCCGACAATTATTCTAGCATCGGTGCTTGGGTCGGTTGTTTCTGAATCCTGCGATGCGGTAAATAATATTGCCGCCGCCAAACGAATTAAGGATTCAGGCAACCTTCCTTCATCCGATGGTTCTGATTTTTCCAAGTCAAGTCATAAATTTCTCAATCCGTTGATAATGAAGGGTTTAATCTTATCAGCCGTTTTATCGGTTGGTCTGATATTTATTGCTTCGACTGCCGCTTTCATTTTTGTCCCCGACTTCAATGCAAAAACCAACGCAACGTCGGACTCTACCAGCAACACCGACAAAACTTCCACCTCATCTGACGGGGGCAAAACCTTTCCCGATCCCAATCCCGACAAAAAAGCCGATTTCAAAATGACTGCCGACGAGTATTCAAAAGAAGCTGATAACATTGAAGACTTTGAATCGGGTTTAGCAAAATTTAATGGAAAAGTAGTTGAAATCAGCGGAAGATACTATGATCTCAGCGGATATTCCGGCACAGAAGTAAATTTTAAAACCACAAAAACTCCTTTGCGAATCAAGTTCGATTCGCCCCAAACGGACAAACTTACCGGAATCGAGAATGGCGAAAGAATCACAGTAAAATGTGAGGCGAAAGGAACAGTTCGGGCAGAATTGCAAAGTTGTGTGTTACTCGAACGAAAACCTGCCGTTACCGCCGGAGAAAAGGCGGATCTTTCAGTAACTGCCAAGGAGTATTATGATGAGATAGGTAAAACGGAGATGAGTCCTGAGACACGAATCTCAAATGAAAAAAAATACTTCGGAAAGGTGATTGATATTAAAGGAAAAGTAGATGAAATTAGCGGTCAAAAGACTTATCTGACTTCGGGTGGAACAGAATTTGTGAATTGCAAACCCACCAATGACAAGAAAATGGAATTTGATGCCTTGAAAGAAGGTCAAGAAGCTACATTTAGAGCGACTCATGATGGGATTTCATTGATCGGATGTATTGTCGTTAAATGAACCTGAGAAAAATCTATTTGATCTTAGAGAAATTTATGAAACAAATAATAATGAGAAATGCTAAACATACAGCATTTTTTATGCTGTTGATTAGTCTGCTTGTAGTAGTCAATTTTGCTCAATCGGATAATGAAACGGATTGGACGAAAAAGTTTAATAGTTCTGAGCGAATGTTAAGGCAAACAGTCTCGGATGTTAAGAATTTTTACGACAAGGATCAAGGTGTTTGGAATAAAGACTTGCAAATCTATGAAATCAGCGAATGCAGA
>JBGTHN010000054.1:0-2459 GCA_041746235.1 Pyrinomonadaceae bacterium
CCCGTTTCATATTTACAAGGAGGAAATACTATATTTGGGAAATATAGTATTTATTATGAATCTAAGGCTTGCCAAGCAATGCTATTCCATTGGGCTATCAAATATGTTGAAGTCTAATCACGCGAGTATATGAGCGAAGACTAGATATTCATTTAATACTCCGTTTTCAATGGATTTGCAGTTAAAATTATCTCGTCCAATCATGAACTATTAATTCAGAAACTTACTCAGAATCCATCGAGTTTCGAGAAACTAGAATCGCTTAAAATCTTTTGTAACAAAGTGAGCAATTCTGTGACTTGGTGAAAATTCATCGCGACGACGATTCAGGTATCGTGCGCTTGTTAACAGAGAACCCAATTGTTCAAAACTAACTTAAGGGCGCCTTCATAAATTGGATTGGTTCTGCTTTAGCTGACGGACAGATTCAAAAATGGAAACCGGCTTTAGCCAAAAACTGACAAATGGGTTTTGATCCGTACAATTTCAGCTAAAACATTAAGGATGAATGATTTAAATTCTACTTTTTGGCTAAAAACCCGATGTTAATTTGAACTTGTCCGTCGGCTAAAGCCAACGGCAATTCATAAGAATTTTTGATTTTGTAAATTTTCAGAGGTTCCCTTTAGCCATTCACGATAAACCGCCTAAAATTCGGGCAAAACGCTAAAGTGGACACCATTGTCCAGACAGCAAATTCACTTTCTTAAGGTGGAAATTGGATTGAAAAAATTCAAAATCATTGGGTAATCGGCAGGGGAGAATTTAAGCTTGTTCCGCTTACAATTACTCGTCGCAATATCGAATACTTCAACGAGTAGTATTATAAGCAAAAAATTACTTCGTCCAATTCTGTACTCTTGAATCAGGTACTTTTTCAAGATCTCTTAGGTTCCGAGAAACTAAGAGATCTTCATTTTTAAGAAAATCGAATTGACCGTTTTTTGTTGAAATGATTCGGCTTTTTGATTCGGGTTAATGAATTCTCATGGACTTTAATATTTTGTTTGTATTTTATATAATCTGTGTTCGAATTTATCTTAAGTTTCAGAATACTCAACAAACTTAGAGAGTCATTTTCATTGGCTTTTTATGCATGTCCCTAATGTTTAGTTTTATGAAACAACTTTTAAATGCTAAACAGGTATTCTTTAAAACCTCTGTTAGAAATTTCTCTGCTTGGTGGCTTTCAAGTAAAAGTTGACGGTCAGCCGGTTGTTGAGAAGCATTGGGTTCGAAATTCGGCTAAATCTTTGGTTAAATTGCTGGCTTTAAAACCTCTTCACGCAATGCACCGTGAGCAGGTTATGGATATGCTTTGGACGGTACATTCCCTTGAAACAGCATCAAATAACCTTAATAAAGCTATATACAGAGCACGGCGGGCGCTTGAACCGGATTTGGCAAAGGGGTCGCACTCGCAATTTATTCTCACACAGAATAAACAGATTATTCTCCAATCGCCCGGCTCTCTTCGGGTTGATCTTGACGAATTCGAAAGACTTGCTAATTTTGCCATCAGCGAAAATAAACTCGAAGCCGGTCAAAAAGCCATCGAATTATATCGAGGCGATCTGCTTGCTGAAGATATTTATGAGGACTGGACTTACCCACGCCGTGAATCAATCAGGATTTTGTATCGAAAAGCTGCGACAAAGACTGCAAATATGTACGCAGATCACGGGAATTATTCGAAGAGCATCCAAATTTTGAAAGAGTTGATCGCTCATGATGATACCGATGAACACATTCACAGATTGCTGATGCGTTTTTATGCTGAAACGGGCAGCAGATATCAGGCATTAAAGCAGTTTGAACAATGTCGGGAGGCTTTGCAGACTCTGCGTATTGCTCCGGAATCTGAGACTTTTGAGCTTGAACAAAGCATTAAGCGCGGTGAAATTTTTCCGACTAAACAAAAACTCAAAACAAAAGCTTCAGAAACAATCATCAATTCCGCACCCGAAATTATTCCGCTCGCATCTCAAAACGGTTTAATTAATTCGGCAAGATTTATGCCTGATGGAAAAAGCGTGATTTTAAGTGCGACATGGCAGGGCGGGAATAACGGACTTTATGCAAA
This sequence comes from Pyrinomonadaceae bacterium, assembly GCA_041746235.1. GTDB lineage: Bacteria > Acidobacteriota > Blastocatellia > Pyrinomonadales > Pyrinomonadaceae > Aridibacter. The sequence goes on from JBGTHN010000054.1 coordinate 2,084, forward strand.
TTCGTTTGAGACGGGGGAATTAAAACCGCTTGGATTAGAAGATGCGGAATTATTTTCAGTTTCGCCTTCGGGTGATCTTGCTCTAAATACAAAACCGTTTGGATGGTTTGGCTTGGGTAAAGAAGGCACTCTTAAAGTTTTGCCTTCAAAGGACGAAAAACCAATTGAAATTACAAAAAATGTCCGCTCGGCTGATTGGCTTCCTACAAAAAATCTAAATTCTGCAAACGGTGGAAATCCTAAATTTGATTATGAACGATCTCTCGCTATTGTGCGTAGTCGTAATGGAAAAGACTGCCTTGAATATCCGGTCGGTAACATAATTTACGAAACCGGGGGATGGATAACTTTTCCGCGTTTTAGTCCCGACGGCAAA
>JBGTHN010000055.1:0-2386 GCA_041746235.1 Pyrinomonadaceae bacterium
GTTAAAGAAAACTAATTTTATTCTTGCATATATTGATGCTTTTGCCGGAACTGGAGTAATTGATACTAAAAAGATTCAAACGTCGCAAGGACTATTTTTTGGAGATGAAGAAAATGATTTAAAGGACTTTATTGATGGTTCTGCAAAAATTGCTCTTTAAAACAAAAATCCATTTCATAAATACATCTTCATTGAAAAACACAAAAAAAGATGTGAGAAATTAGAGGAATTAAAACAAGAATTTCCAAATTTGAAAGATAGAATAGAAATCGTCAATGCCGAAGCAAACGAATATGTTCAGAATCTTTGCAATAAAGATTGGATTAAACACAATCGCAGAGCAGTTATGTTTCTTGATCCTTATGGTATGCAAGTGGATTGGATAACAATTGAAGCAATTGCAAAAACAGAAGCAATTGATTTATGGATTTTGTTTCCGATTGGAACAGTTAATCGCCTATTAAATCGGAACGGAAAAATAAGAAAAGCAAGACGAAAGAAACTTGATAAAATATTCGGTAGTGAAGATTGGTTTGAAATATTTTTTGAGGAAAAAGAGAGAAATACTTTTTTCCCAGACCAAACCGAAAATTATTTTCAAAAGAAGGCATCATTTGAAACTATCGCTAAATATTATAACGATAAACTTAAATCCGTTTTTGCAGAAGTTGCACCCAACCCGTTATTTTTAAATAATAGTAATAACTCCCCAATTTTTCTTTTATGTTTTGCTGTTGGAAATCCAAAGGGCGCACCGATAGCTGTTAGAATTGCACAAAACATTTTGAAACAGAAATAGCTATGGCACAACAATCACCAATTGAATGGACAGAAAGCACTTGGAATCCTGTAACGGGTTGCACGAAAATCAGCGATGGTTGCAAGAATTGCTATGCCGAAAGACTCGCAAAACGCCTTAAAGCAATGGGGCAAAAAAATTATCGAAATGGCTTTAAGTTGACGACTCAACCGCAGGCTTTGGAATTGCCTTTGAGTTGGAAAAAGCCGAAGACGATTTTTGTGAATTCGATGAGCGATTTGTTTCACAAAGATGTTCCGCTTGAATATATTCAGAAAGTTTTCAAAACGATGGCAAAAGCCGATTGGCATCAGTTTCAAGTTTTGACTAAACGCTCCGAAAGACTTCGGGAAATTAGCAAAGAATTGGATTGGAAACCGCATATTTGGATGGGCGTAAGTGTAGAAAATGAAAAAGTTATTCATCGCATTGATGATTTACGAGAAACTGATGCACACATAAAATTTCTTTCGGTTGAACCGCTTCTTAGCAGTTTGCCAAATCTCAATTTACGCGGAATGGATTGGGTAATTGTCGGCGGTGAATCTGGACCAAAAGCACGTCCGATGAAGGAAGAATGGGTTTTGGATATAAAAGACCAGTGCGAAGCCTTCGGCGTTCCGTTTTTCTTCAAACAATGGGGCGGAGTTTGGAAAAAGAAAACAGGCAGAACTTTGCAAGGCAAAACTTGGGATGAAATGCCTAAAGTTGCTTACGTTTAATTCAAAAACTCCTGCCCTTTATCTTCAATTCCAATTGGTGCATCAAAATTCGGTGCTTCTTCTTCCAAGTTCCAAATTTCAAATAGAGCGGGCGGGCATTCCATTATAAATCTTGAGGGTTTTTGGATGATGGTTTGGCGGTTGTAGTCAACGATCATTAAGGGATATGTCAGATAGAGTTCGTCTTTGGCTCGTGTGAGGGCGACATACCAGAGGCGGCGTTCTTCTTCTTCGCTGTCGAGTTCTCGAAGGCTTCGCGGTGAAGGGAATTTGCCTTCGGCTGTCCAGATCAGGAAGACGGCGTTCCATTCTAAACCTTTGGCTTGGTGGATTGATGTCAATGTTAAAAGTTCGTCTTCTTCGCCGCCCATGACGACATCTTCGCCGCTGATTGCGGTTGGTTCTTTGAAGCGTTCGGTGGAAAGCAGGGCGAGTTCGCTGAGGAAATCTTCGGTCGAATCGTATTTATTGGCATACATCGCCAAGCCCTGCAAATCTTCTAGGCGTGCTTCGGCGTTTTCGTAATTTTCGATAAGGTGCTGTTCGTAACCGCTTGTTAAAATCAGTTCGATCTGTTTGCCGGGTTTGTTGCGGTTTTCATCGGACGTAATTTTTTCGAGAAGTTTGACGAATGTTTCCCAAGATTTTTTACTGCGAACTTTTGCATTCTCAGGCAGAAACGCGACCGTTAGGGAGCGTGTAGAAGTTGAAGAGCTTGCATTTTCGGGTTCGCTATCAACACGCTCCTTTACAGTCGCGTTTCCGCCTTCTGTTAATAATTTTGAGGTTTGTAGTTTAAGTGAAATCGCTTCAAAAATCTTATTTGCGGTTGCGTTTCCGACGCTTGGGATCATTTTTAATATTC
>JBGTHN010000056.1:0-5088 GCA_041746235.1 Pyrinomonadaceae bacterium
GTTGGGGCAAAGGCTTTGCAACGGAAGCGGCAAAGGCTTGTCTTAAATATGGTTTTGAAACGATGGGATTTAGAAATTTGGTCGCTTTAACTGATATTGACCACGTTCAAACACACAGAGTTTTAGAAAAAATCGGTTTTACAAAACGTGGAATTGAGAAAATACATCTCGATGAAGATCTGGTTTTTGAAATTTTGAATCAATCCAAAACTGATTTATAGAGGTTTTCAGTTTCGGAGATCATTCTTTTCAAACCAAAATGCTCGACCGCATATTTTTGTGCATTTTCTCTGAATAAATTCCGTTTTTCGGGATCTTCTAAAAGTTCGCAAACCGCTTCGGCTAAACGAACCGGATCATTGATCGGCACTAATTTTCCCGTGAGGTCATCTTTTATCAATTGTTTTGCACCTTCGGTTTTAGTTGAAATAACTGCTGTTCCATTTGCCATTGCTTCGGCGATCGCCAAACCGAAACTTTCAGTGTGCGAAGCGGAAACAAATATATCAAGTGCGGAATATAAAGGATTCATATCTTCAACCCAATCAAGCCAGACAAAATTTTCCGTAAGGTCTGAAACTTTTACAAGACGCTTTAATTCACGGCGATATGGTTTTCCGTAAGATTTATCTTTTCCGCTAATTAAAAATCTAGCTTCGGGAATTTTTTTGCGTATTATATCTGCCGCAAGTATGAATTCCCTCTGACCTTTTAATGGGTTTAATTCGCCGACCGTTCCGATAAGCGGAACGTCAAAAGGAATGTTGTGTAGAAAGCGAAATTCCTCTCGAAGTTTTTCTGATTCTTTTGTTGAATGATCTTCAAAATCAATGCAGTAAGGAATAAGGACGATCTTTTCTTCGGGAAAAATCTTTTTTAGATGAATCTCAGTTGGTCGGGAAATGGCAATAACTTTTGCGACATTTGTTAAAGTAAATTTATGAAAACCTTTCATCGGAAAGGGAACGTGGCAGGATAAAACAAATTTAGCTTCTCCATAAAGTCTGGCGGCAAGACTCGCAATTAGATAATCTTCGGCAAGATGTGCGTGGATTATTTCAACAGCTTTTTCACGCATAATTTTTGCCAGATTTTTTGCCGAAAAAACATCAATCGAATTTCGCAAGGGAATATGAAAGATATTCTCATCCGGCAAAAAATCTAATTTGCTTTGCCAATCGTTTTCTTTGCGAAGTGCGATGAAAATTTCGTGTCCTTTTTCGTTCAGACCTCTACAAAGTTCAACGAAATGCTTTTCGCCACCGCCGAAATTCTCTGCTGAAGATATTTGTAAAATTCGCATAAGTGCAAATCAGATTATACAAAATTAAAGAAAGATGCGAAGGTCAATACCATTTGCGGTATCGGAGTGAGTAACAATATGCAAATAAACCTGTTTGTTACCACAGATTGTTCTGACCTAAAACAAAAAAGTATGTTGTTGATGAAAAGATATGCTAAGGATTTATCCGAAAATAAAAGGTGCGGGAAAGTGAAAAATCAAAACTTTATTTTCATTTTTCAATTGTTTTTTCGGAGCTACAGATAAAGACTTTGCAAGTTGGTTTCCGATTCAATCGCATTAGCAATTTTGACTAAATGGAACTCCTCGTTTTAACAAAGTGTAAACAAATTGAGCAATAAACTTGTGAGCGTGTTGTGTTACTTATATATTCGTTTGTAATGCGTCTTGAAAAGCGTTAAGATGTGTTTGATTTTTTCAAAAACAGCAGAAATAGCAGAACGATTTTAACAAACTCCTGAGTATTTTCGTGTGCTTAGAATTTTGATAGGAGAAATAAGCAATGAGACTAAAAGAAATAATGACTGAAAAGACTTTTATGTGTCTGATGTTGGTTTTAACTTTGACTGGCATCTTTTCATCATCTGTATCTGTTACAGCTCAGATTACAACTTCCGAAATGATCGGACGGATAACTGATGAGCAGGGAAATCCCGTAACAGGAGCAAGTATTGAAGCTGAACACCTGCCATCAGGAACACTTTATACGGCGGTTTCTAACGATTCGGGTAGATTCACGATTCCGGGTATGCGTATCGGTGGTCCTTATCGTGTTAAGGCTTATCAAGCAGGATTTAATGAACAGACCGTTAATAATGTGCAACTTAGTTTAGGTGCGACAGCAACGCTCAACTTTAAATTAAGTTCGGCAATTACCGAAACAGTAAATGTTTCGGTTGAAGACAGCGTAATTTTCGACGAAACGCGAACAGGTGCGACTACTAATGTCAGTACACAAGCACTTGAAACTTTGCCAACTATAACCCGTCGAATCAATGATTTTACGAGACTTACGCCTCAAGCAGGCGGCGGCGGAACATTTGCCGGACAGGATAATCGCCTAAACAATATTACGGTGGACGGATCTTATTTTAATAACTCATTCGGACTTGCCGGACAACCCGGTGAAAGAACGCAAGTTTCTCCGATCTCGCTTGATGCGATTGAAGCGATTCAGGTAAATATTTCTCCTTATGATGTGCGTCAAGGTAATTTCGTCGGTGCAGGTGTCAATACTGTTACCCGAAGCGGGACGAATAAATATAGCGGTTCGGTTTATTATTTGTTTCAAAAGCCAAACTTGGTTGGAAAGGAAGCAGGAGATAACCCATTTAGTCCGGGAGATTTCGATTACAAAAATTGGGGTTTTCGATTTGGCGGACCCATACCTTTCCTGAATGTAGGCGAGGGCGTTCCGTTGTTTACTTCCGGCAAAGACAGACTTTTCTTTTTTGCCAGTTATGAAAATGAAGAGCGAACAGAACCGGGAACAACATTTCGTGCCAACAATGGCGGTGAGCCGGTTGCCGGAAGCGTAACCCGTGTTTTGGCATCTGATTTAGACAGTCTGAGCAACTATTTGGCACAGAATTTTGGTTATGAAACCGGACCTTATCAAGATTATAGCCATACGACACCTGCCAAGAAATTTTTGTTACGCACGGATTACAATATCAATTCTACAAACAGATTAAGTCTTCGTTATCTTTTTCTTAATTCCAGCACAGATGTATTATTGTCGAATTCATCGTCGCTTGGTTTCGGAACACGAAGAACAAATTCGAACGGTTTGAACTTCCAAAATTCCAACTACAAAATTCTCGAAAATATTCGTTCATTTGTTGGAGAATGGAATACTGCAATCGGAAGTCAAGCATCAAATAGTCTTATCGTAGGTTACACGACGCAAGACGAAAGCAGAGATTCTTTAGGAACTTTCTTTCCGCTGGTAGATATTCTTGACGGAAGCTCTGTCTATACAACCTTCGGTTTTGAGCCGTTCACACCGAATAATGAACTTCGATACAAGTCTTTTCAGATTCAAGACAATTTAAATTATTATCTTGGTTCGCATACACTTTCGGGCGGCGTAAGTTTTGAGCATTATGAATCGGAAAATGTATTTTTCCCGGGTTCTCAAAGCGTTTACGTTTATAATTCATTGGCGGATTTCTATGCCGATGCTAATGGTTTTCTGGCAAACCCGAACCGCACGACATCACCTGTTACATTAAACCGATTTCAAGTCCGATGGTCAAATATCCCAAATTTAGATAAACCGACTCAGCCACTTGAAGTAAATTATGTTGGTTTTTATGGTCAAGATAAATGGAAGGTGAGAGATAATTTCTCACTTACATACGGTCTTAGAATTGACGTTCCGTTTTTTGGTGAAACAGGATTTGCCAATCCACAGGCAAACGCTTTAACGTTTCAAGATGAAAACGGACAAGCGGTTCAATATCAAACCGAACAACTTCCTGATGCCAATATACTTTGGTCGCCAAGAGTAGGTTTTAACTGGAATCCGTTTAACAGCGGATGGTTGCAAGTTCGCGGCGGAACAGGCGTATTTACAGGTCGTCCGGCGTATGTTTGGATATCAAATCAGATCGGCAATAATGGTATTTTAACGGGGTTTGAGCGAATTGATAGTACAACTGCCAGACCATTTAATCCGAATCCTGATAGATATAAACCGGCAACCGTAACCGGAGCACCGGCTACATCGTATGAACTTTCTTTAACTAATGCTGACTTCAAATTTCCACAAATTTGGCGTTCAAGTATTGCGGCAGATGTGAAGTTACCACTAGGTTTGATCGGTGGTGTTGAATATCTTCATTCAAAAGATGTCAACGGAATTTACTACATCAACGCAAATTTGTCAGCACCTAACACCGCATTTACAGGTGCTGATGCAAGACCACGTTGGACTGGTGCCGATCGGTGTCCAACAGTGGCGGGGACACAAAACAACCGCATAAATTGCGTTGCTGATAATGCTATTGTTCTCAAGAATCAAAATGTTGGCAAAACTTATAACATTGCTTTCACGCTTGAAAGACCTTTTGCTAACGGCTTGTGGGTTAAGAGTGCATATAGTTATGGTGAAGCGAAGAATACAGTTGATCCGGGTTCGATTGCATTTGGTTCTTGGAACAATAATCAACACACAGGCAATCCGAACAATCCGGGACTTGGTTACAGTTTTGCTACACAAGGACACAGATTCTTTACAGCGGCTTCGTATCGCTTGGAATACTTCAAGTTCGGTGCAACAACCGTTTCAACATTTTGGGAAACAAGAACCGGAGGCAATGGTAGTTATGTGTTTAGTGGCGACTTAAATGGAGACGGCGGAACAAGTAACGATTTGATTTACATTCCCAGAGATACATCCGAGATGAATTTCGAACAGTTTTGTCTCAATGCTCAACAATCTGTCGTCACCTGCACATTACCTACTGTTGTTACAACCTTCACTGCCGCTCAGCAAGCTACCGCCTGGGATGCTTACATCAATCAGGACTCGTATCTTTCTAAGCACAGAGGCGAATATGCTCAACGCGGAGCTGCGTTTTTGCCGTTTACTACTAATGTAGATTTCAGTATTGCTCAGGAGATAATCGCAAGAATCGGAAAAACTAAACACAGTTTCCAGGTCAGAGCGGATATTCTCAATTTTGGAAACCTGATTAATAGTGATTGGGGAATAGGGCGGGCATTCAACTCGCTGCAGCCCTTAATTGCTCGCCCTGCTGATCCACAAGGTCGTGCTTTAT
>JBGTHN010000057.1:0-10844 GCA_041746235.1 Pyrinomonadaceae bacterium
GTGTCATTCGTCGCTTCTTTAACTTTATCAACCGGAATTTGTTTGACTACTTTCAACTCCGCATCAAAGTTTTCGAGCAAAATAAATCCTTTCACGGTTTCAATGCCGACTCTCGCCAGACGCATCACAGCTTCGTCAATCTGCTCTTGAGTTTCGGCGAAAATCGCAATCGGCGTTCCAATTGTAATTAGCGTTCCAGCCCACGAAGCAAATTGTCCGCCAAGACCAATATTTATCGAATTCGGAATATGTCCCGCTCCATATTCAGTGTTTTTGCGAACATCCAAAACAACACCGTCAAAACTTTGAACCTCTTCGGTTGTCATTTCTAAAGGTTTCGGCAGATCTTCAAGCGATACCGAACCTTTCAAATTTGTTGCCGCACTAACAGGAAAATATGCCGGAACTTCCGCTTGATCTGCGGCAACGATTTTGACAAATTCTTCTTTGCTCATCGGCTTTAACGCATAATTAGTCTGTCTTTGATTTCCGAGTGTTGACCATGTTTCTTTGGAAAGCGATTTACCGCACAAACTTCCCGCTCCGTGTGCCGGATAAACTTCCGTTTCATCGGGCAGAGGTAAAATTTTCTCGTGCAAAGAATCATAAAGCATTCCAGCCATCTGTTCCGCCGTAAATCCTTTTGAACCAATCAAATCAGGGCGACCGACATCACCGATAAAAAGTGTATCGCCTGTGAACATCTTCAAAGGTTCGTCCGAATCTTCCGTATTTTCCGCTAAGATTGTAATGCCTTCGGGCGTGTGTCCGGGCGTTTCAAGGAATTTCAAATTGACTTTACCAACTGTCAATTCGTCGCCATCCTTTACTTTATGCGTCGGAAATTCAGTATTGGCTCGTTCACCGTAGATTATTTCTGCTCCGGTTTTTTCGCTTAGTTCAATGTGTCCGCTCACAAAATCTGCGTGTGAATGCGTTTCAATAACGTATTTAATTTTCTGACCATTTGCTTTTGCTTCGTCCAAATATTGTTGGACATCTCTCTGCGGATCAATAACTATCGCTTCATTTTCCGAACCCAAATAATAGGAAGCGTGTGATAAACATCCCAAATAAAACTGTTTGAATTTCATAATTCTCTCTCCTTAACTTTTCTGCTTAATGTTTATTACTCACTGCAAACTGTTGACGATTCCAGGGCATTTTCGACAAGATCATTCCCATTGTGCAGGTGTTTGTCAATGCTGAAAAGGTTAGCCCGGCACCGATAAATACAGATATTCCGATCAAATATGGATGAACGAGAAGGCTTAAACCAAAGCCGATCAGTATTAATGATCCCGCAACAAACCGAACTTGTCTTTCCAAATCCCAGGGTGCTTTTTCATTCTGCTCGAACGGCAAATTCTCATTTTTCCAAGCATTAAAACCGCCTGTTATATTGACCACATTTTCAAAACCCAAATTGTGTAATTTTTTCTGTGCTTGAGCCGAACGATTTCCCGTTCGACAAATTACATAGATCGGTTTTGAATGGTCTATTTCATTATGACGTTTTTCAATTTCGCCCAAAGGCAAAAGTTTTGCCCCCGAAACTCGACCGCCTGCAAATTCCGCATATTCACGAACATCTACCAATTCTATTTCTTCATTACCCAATTTTTCATTCAAAGTTAAAACCGTGCATTCATTCATTTAATTTTCTCTCCTCAATCTTTATTACAATATAACTATACAGTTATATTCTTTATGTGTCAATGTCGAAATAATGTTTATGTTTTAAACTGTAACAAAAATTTCCGCCTGACTTTTAATTCCTTCTTCTAAAGCATTACAAACCGTTTCACATAAAGTAAAAATACTTTCATCGGCAATCCGATAATAAACAATATTGCCGTGTTGCTCTCGACTTAAAATCCCTGCATTTTGCAGTATTTTTAAATGCTTTGAAACATTTGGTTGACTCGTCTGAACCGCAATGGTCAGATCATTGACGCTCTTTTCGCCTTCTTGTAATGTGTGCAAAATCTGTAGGCGGATCGGCTCAGATAAAACCTTGAACCGATTTGCAATCAGATTTAGTGCTTCATTAGATAATTTCTTATGTTTCATAACATAAGTATATGCCTAAATAGTAATATAGTGCAAGAATTGATTCTGTAAAATATTTAATTGCTATAAAATAAGCGTTTAGGAGTTATCTTTAGTCTTTGAATCAAATTTATTCCATGGCATTTTTAGAAGAATTGTCCCCAATAAAGAAGTTTTGTTATAAGCAGAGATCATCAAACCTGCTCCAACTATTGCGGAGATCAAAACAAACGACCAATGGATAAATAAACCGAAAACAACTCCGAAAAATACTAATGCACCGGAAGCAAATCTTGATTGTCGCTCTATGTCCCAAGGAGCAACTTCGTCCTTTTCAATCGGAAAACCTGCCGCTTCCCAAGCATCGAGACCGCCACGGACACTTATTAAATCCTTGAAACCGATCACATGCAAAATATCCAATGCTTCGGCTGATCTTTTTCCGGTTTGGCTTATCAAATAAATTTTTTCCGAAGTGTCTGCTTCTTCGTGAAGTTTTCCAATATCTGCTATCGGAATATGCCTTGATTCTGCAACTCTGCCGTTTGCAAATTCGATATATTCACGCACATCTATAAGGTTTATGTTGCCATCTTTTATTTTTTCGTTGAGGTCTAAAACTGTGCATTCGCTCATAAGGTTAAAGTTTTTTTATTCAGTTAAATTTAGATAAAAAGCTTGATCGCAACGAGGTGCGTGTTTGTCTTGTGTTTCGATAAATCCAAACTTTTTATATAATCCGATCGCGGTTTTCAAAACGCTTGCTGTTTCCAAAACGATTTGTTGATAGCCTTTTTTGCGGGCAATTTCTATCATTCTTTGCAGCGTTTCCTTGCCCAAACCTCTGCCACGGATCTCTTTGGAAAAATACATTTTTCGCAATTCGATTCTTTCTTCATCAAACGGAAAAAGTCCAACTGTGCCAAGCAAATTTCCATCTATATCTTCCAAAATTTCAAACGTGCCACCACGATCTATATAATTTGCCTCGATGTCGTTTAGATCTCTGTCAATACCTTCGGGTGCAGGTTCTAAACCATATTCACGCAGAACACCGAACACAAGATTCTGCACATTTTCGCAATCTTCATTTGTTGCAGTTCGGACAATAATTTCCGAATCATTTATTGACATAATAAACCTTCAAATCTTTTTCGGAAGAAATTAACCACTTTTCGCCACTTTTTATCAACTTCAATTGTTGTTTAACTTTGCCCGAAGAATTATCGTCCGCACCGGAAAAATTCCATTCCTTATCAAACACAACGACTGCTGATTTTCCATCGGAATTTGGACTAACGCTCATATTACTAAGTTGAACTTTTATTGAATTATATTTGCTAAAAGCCTTTTGTTTATCGTTTCGGACAAAACTCTTACTTGCACCATTTTTATTGTAATAATCCACACGCGAAGCATAATTATCCATATAACCCTCAAGATTTAGAGATTCTGCCTGAGATTTCCAGCCATTAACTGCATTGGTCACATTTTGTTTAGTTTCTTCGGGATCAGGCGTTGAAATTTGATTGGCTCCGGTGTTTTCGTTTGTTTTTGGCGTTTTTTGCGTTGTAGGTGTTTTTGAATCCTTATTTGTAGAGTTGCTAAAATCAATTCCCGCATTATCCGTTGAATTATTTTCATCACTGTTTCCATCACTTGAATTTTTCGCCACTTCCGGTTTGTCTTGATTAAAATATAAATAAGCTCCAACGCCTATAACGCTAAATAAAACAAGCATAATCAAAACCGTAAGCAAAACCGCAACCAGTGCATTTGAACTTTTCGGTTCATACGGCACATTGGAAACTCTTGTTGCTTGACTGTCATTCCAATTTCCTTCACCCGAATTGCCTCGAACCTGAGTTATTTGTTCCGCCGAACGATCTGAAACAAGCGTCTCGGAGTCTTCAAATGAAACAGTTGGATTTGAATCACTTTCGCTGATTCCGCCGATAAGTTCAGTCCCATCCTGAAGACAAAACTTTAAAGTTGTGTCGGTATATTTATTTTGACATTTGGGGCAAATTTTCATAAATGAATGCTTTTTGTTAAATATTCGGAATCCAAAATTCCCCGTCCTTTTTTGTAACCATTTTTAAGCCGAGTTTGGATAATTCACTTTCCTGATAACCTAAATATGTAAAATGCGGCTCGTCATTTTGGACGGTTCTGAACCAACCGTGTTTGGCTAAAACTTCCCGAACTTTTTTATTTTCAAATTCGGTCACATCAAACGCCAGCATCGAAAGATGTTGCGAAGTGCCGGGAGCGGCAACCGAATAAAGAATCGAATTATTAAAAAATGTATTGAAATAAATTCCCTGTTTCTCAAGTTCCAAAACTTCTCCAACCTGTTGTTTTATCGGCAAAGCTTTAAGCTGCGAAATTTTTTCGCTTGTTAAACGTCCCTTTGCTTTCCAATGGTCACAGGCTTTAAAAAATCTATCATTCCAAAGCGAAAGAGTTTTTTGATAACTACGCCGAGCCGCTTCTGCACCATCTCTCGGAGTTATTTTCAAACCTTGACTTTTGGCATCGGCAATTGCCTCTTGCAAAGCCTTTAATGCCGTCGGTTGCAGTTCGATATTTGTTCCGCCAATATTTGCTTTTTCAACTCCTGCTTTAGTTTGAAATGCCGAAACTTCCTGCTCGCTCGTGAACATAACCTCATTCGGTGGCATCGCTTTCGTCAAAAAAACTGCACCGTATTCATTAAAGATTCGGTTTTCGACTGCGTTGGATTCGTCATAAATATCGGAAACCGACAAATTGTGACGACTTAAGTTTTGGCTAAGGTTTCCGCGAAATCCTTCGGCACTTATATTATTTTTTGAATCGGATTTATTCATCGTGTCTTCTTTAGAACTATCGTTTGCACCGGAATTTGCAACTTCGCTATTATTTTCCATATTTTCCGTCGCGGTGTTTTCATTTTTTGCGTCTCTTTCGGATTTGTCGCCGGACGTGCCGGAAGTATTGGCAATCGGTTGATAACAAGCCGCGTTAAAAATTAATGCAGGCAACATTAAGCAAAAGATATACAATCTAAAATTTTTCATTATGTTTATAGATGATAAGAGCAAATTTGCATTAAGTAAATGATTTTCATTATTATTTTTCTGTCTAATTGTTTATACTGCAATTGAATAAAAATTTAAATTACTAATTTTCTTTATAAATAGAATACGAAATTATGAGTTCAAACAAAAATACTGCAAAATCAGAATTAAACAATGTCGCTAAAAAATCAAAAATGCCTATGATTATTGGTCTTTTATTGCTTTTAGGTGGAATAGGTTTTGGCAGTTGGTATCTTTTATCAAACAAAAACCAACCAACTACGGGAAATACTGAGTCAGAATCGGCAAAGATCAATCCCGGAAATCCGCCAACCCCAACCGAAGCGTATAAAAAACTTTATGCTGCGGTAAAAAGTAAGAACAAAGCGGAAATAAAGGCTTTGATGTCGAATGATTCGATCGGTCTTGCTCAGATGCAAGCCGGACAAAGTAAAAAAGAAGTTGACGAAGTTCTTGCCAACGCATTTACCTCAACGACTTTTGCAGACAAACTTCCGGCAATACGTGATGAGCGTGTAAAAGACAAATTCGGTGCAATCGAAGTTTTTGACCACTCAAAAAATCAATGGCAGGATGTTCCATTTGTTATCGAAAACGGTGCGTGGAAATTAGCCGTCGGAAATCTTTTTGCCGGAACATTTCAATCACCGGGCAAAGGTCGTTCAGTTATCGAAAAAGAAAATGCCAATGCCGCCGGAAAAACAGATATGGTGCCTTATGGAAATGGCAACTTAAATACGAACATAGAACCCAAGATCATTGACCCGACAAAAGGCGGAAAAGTCCCGATTCCAAAAGGCAATCCGGCAGTTCCGAATCCACCGAAATGATAACAATTAAACAGATCGAAGAAATTTTATCGCTTTACAAAAAACACGGCTGGAATTTACGCCGTGTTTTGCTTTCTGCGGAACTAAAAAATTCGATTGATGAAAAAGATTTGAACAACATAATTGACGAAAGCGTATTGGTTGATTCCGATATAAATTCGGCTTGGTTTTCGCGTCCTTCAAAAAATAATAATACGGCTTGGGAACTGCGGCATTTAAGTAATAAACCTTTTGCTTTGATCGAGTTTTTTGAAGAAAATGCCGATGAAACTTTTATCGTAGAAACGCAACAAAAAATGGAAAACCGTTTAAGAGAATACGCATCAAATGGTTCGGGCAAGAAAAAAAGTTGAATTTTGTTACAAATGTATTAAAATGAACCTCAACTTGGATTGACAAGTTTTCTACACACACACAAACTGAGTTATTGAAAATGATGAATAAGAATTTCGGCGAACGGGTTGAAACAATTTGGAAAGACCTGAGACCGATTACAAAACAAATGATAGTTGGGGCAATGAGAACAAATAAATTTGCCCAAAAACAAAAATATTCCTATGACGCTCACGCTGATTGGGAAATTAGCAGTCTGCTTAACGCACTTGATGAACAGGCAAAAGATACAAAAACCGCCAAAGATACGGCTGATTTAAAAGATATTTATGATTTAGCAGAAATATGTGCAAGCGTTTTAGAAACACAGACCGAATCGGCAGAAGTTTTTATACAACTTGCTAAACGTGCTTTGGCTCGCAATGATTTTCGTAAAATAGACATTCTTGCCGATGCACTTTTTGAAAGATTTTCCGCCGGAGAAGTTGCCGAAGTCATTCGTCAAACAAAAATGGCACAAATAAGTGCGATCGCTTATGAAACGCTCGTAGTTTTTCCCGCAACACTCATCGAACCGTTGCTTGATGATCAACTTTATTTTGAAATTGCTTGTAATGTTCTCGAACAACAAGCCATTGAATTTGAATCTGAAGAAGCACGAAAGATATTGGAAGATTTAGAGTCCGGAATCAATTTTGATGATTTTTAATTAAAACTAAAACTATTTTTTACAACGAAAGACGCAAAGTTATTAAATAACTTTGCGTCTTTTCTCATTTCCATTAAATATACCTTTTACAAAATTTTCCCCGAAAGCCAAAAACTTCCCTTCAAAATCCCGCCGACACTTGGCTCTCCTTCTAAAAGTTTTGAATCCGCGACGACATCAATTTCTCCGCCAAAAGTTTCGACCAAAAACCAATAAAACTTTTCGCCTGTCCATTCATTTGTCCGCAATTCAAAGTCTTTAATTTCACCTGTCAAAATTGCGTGTGCCTGCGGCGGCTCAATGTCAACGATTTCGCCATTTTCTCCGACATAAAATAAACCTTTTGGAATAAAAGATTTTGAAGCAACTTTTGGTTCACCATTTTGCGTTGAATCAAAATCTTTTTTATCGCTAAAAACTTGAAAATCGTTTGAAGCAAAAGCAGTTAATTGAATGTCTAAAACTTTCGGCAACTCAATATTATCTTTGGTGCGAAAGTCTGGAACATCAAAAACAAATGGATAATCGCCCGTATGTTCAACATCTTCATCGGTTGGATTTGCCCAAGCGTAAAATGCTCCATCAAGGTCGGAGGTGTCGCGTTCAATAATTTTCGTCAGTCCGACTTTGCGTTGACTTTTCCCGACAAAAGCCGGATTAAAACCCATAATTTCTTGTGCATCATTTGTTTGCATATAAATTTCTGCACCGGATTTGTCTTCAAACTTAAAATAATATCCACGCGGCGGACAAGGAATGGTTTTAAGATTTTTCATAATGTCCATAAGCATTTGATTAACATCTTGCTCATTTCGGACAGGGAAACCTATATCTGAAAGATTACTCATTTTGTTATTATTTTTTTGAACTTTTTCTTGTGAACCAAAAAACCAAAGCTATTACAAATGCACCGATTATTATTAAGATCAAATATTTGTATCTTAAAAGACTGCGAACGATTCCGCCTTCGGGTTCTTCAACGAGTGCGTCTTTGTTGCCCATATCATAAGCGGTATAGCGTTTCGTATCTTTAAGAACGTCCGTCAATTTGTTTTCAGCTTCCCCATCAACTGCGGATCGGGCTAATTTTCCCATTGTTCCGGTCAAAGCTCCGGCACGCGAATGGCTGACAAAAAACAGATAAGTGTTGAAGGTTTTGTCAGGTTTTGGAAAACTAATTATTCCCGTCAAAGACATCGAAGAATGAAAATAATGATTCGCATAAATCTGCTTTGAAAGTAAAAATCCTTGCGGAATTCCCTCATTATCTTTTTTATAAAAAATCCCGTGCGAGTTAATTATTACAGTTTTGAAACCGACTCTGACCTTTTCCCAGGTTGGAAGATCTTCGATATTGTCCAACTTTTCGGCGGGATAATTCTTGAGATAGTTGGCAAATTCAGGAGCGAAATCGTTTATCCAAAGCAATCCTTCAAGCAAAGTTTTTTGTTCATCGGCAAGGCTCAAAGGTTCGGGATCGTCATTATAATCCATCAAAGCAGAATCACCGTTTTGCAAATAATCGGTAAGATGTTCGACCATGATCTTTTTAATCAATTCGGAAGCCTTCTCTTCGGCATCGGAAGCCGACCAATCAATTTCTTCGACAACACGCTTTATCAAAGCCGACGAAAGACTCCAACTGCAATCTCCGTCTTTACAATTTCTTAAATTTCTAAGGTCTGAACCATCAATAGTCAATTTTTTGAGATCGGCAACAGTTGGAGGTTTTCGGAAAAATCCGCGTTCTTCGGAAACTTCTTTTCTTTGACGTTCAACCGCCCGACGAAAAGCCGCAAAGACAATATCTCGCGGTGCGTCCAATTTTATCGCTCCGCAAAAAGCAACTTCTCCATCAGCTTTTGTCTCAAGTTCTTTTACAACAATTTCCCCTTTTTCAAGAGATGCAAAATCATCGGCGGTAAATCCGGCACCATTCTTCAATACATTTTGCACTTTCTCCAATGTAGGTTTTTGACCAAAAACATTATTTGAGGCAAGCAGTAGCAACGCCAATAGAGAACCTACTACGATAAATTTTTTCATAATTTTACTTTTTATCTGTTCTTTCTTTGATTCGTGTTTTTCGTTTAATTCGTGAGCAAATTCTTCCTTAACTCGCTGATATAGACTCAGTTTTATCTTTGTAACGCTTCGGATACATCGGGAATTTGTCGGTCAATTCCAAAACTTCACGTTTAATTTTCGCTTGAACTTCTTCCGAATCAACATCGTGAACGATCTCGGCGATCATTTTCGCAATTGCACGCATTTCATCTTCTTTCATTCCTCGAGTTGTTAAAGCGGGCGAACCAAGACGAATTCCCGATGCGATAAAAGGTTTGTTTTGATCGAATGGAATTGTATTTTTATTGACCGTCAAATGAACTGCATCAAGTGCTTTTTCGGCTTTCTTGCCTGTGATTCCTTTGCCGTCCATATAAACGTCAACCAAAACGAGATGATTATCTGTTCCACCCGAAATGAGCCGCAAACCTTGATTTGTTAATTCTTCCGCCAGAGCTTTTGCATTATCTAAAACTTGTTGTTGATAACCTTTAAAATCTGTGTGCAACGCTTCGCCGAATGCAACCGCTTTTCCTGCGATTATATGAACCAGCGGACCACCTTGAATTCCCGGAAATACCGTTCGGTCAACATCTTTTGCAAATTCTTCACGACACAAAATAAGTCCGCCGCGAGGTCCACGCAAAGTTTTATGTGTTGTCGTCGTAACAAATTCGCAATGCGGAACTGCACTCGGATGCAAACCCGTCGCAACCAAACCCGCAATGTGTGCAATGTCTGCCATCACAACCGCACCGATCGATCTCGCAATTTCGCCGATGCGTTCAAAATCAATAATTCGCGGATAAGCCGACGCACCACAAACGATCATTTTCGGTTTTTCCTTTTCGGCGATGCGTTGAAGTTCATCATAATCAATCGTTTCGGTTTCTTTAGAAACGCCATAAGCCGCAACTTCATAATTCAAACCCGAAAAGTTCAAAGGATGTCCGTGCGTCAGATGTCCGCCGTGCGACAGATCCATTCCAAGAATTTTGTCGCCGTGTTCCAAAGCCGCTAAATAAACAGCAGTATTTGCCTGTGAACCGGAATGCGGTTGAACATTGGCGTGTTCCGCACCGAAGATCTCCTTCGCACGATCAATCGCCAAACTCTCAACGACATCCGCAAATTCGCAACCGCCGTAATAACGCTTATTCGGATAACCTTCGGCATATTTGTTCGTTAAAACCGAACCCATCGCCTGCAAAACCGCTTCGGAAACAAAATTCTCCGACGCAATCAATTCCAACCCGTCCGCCTGCCGACGCACCTCATCATCAATCGCCTCTCTGACGATTGGATCAACTTCCGCTAAATCTGATGTAAAAAATTTGTTCATTTTATTCTATTCTTGATAAAGTCCAATTTCTATTGGATTTGTTAAATATAAACTTAAAAAATGTTCGACTGAATCTGCAATTTTCAGAAATTTTCCTGTTTCAAAATCACTATAAACAGACGAAATACTATCATTTTCAAATTTGAAACCATACAGGTGAGAAAAAATTAAAAAATCTCCGAATAATGCGAAGTTAGATTTATAAACCTGATTTTCCTCAACCATTTGCTCAAGTGTCCAAAATGAAAATAAATTATTATCCATAAAATCAATTCCGCCAATTGTTGAATAAAGCTGAATAATATCAATTGAAACAGACTTTCCAATTTTGTTAAAACACTTTCTAATATCTTTTTCTGAATACGGTGGAGCTAGCTCTAAATTTTGAGCATTCCAATTTTTAATAACTTTTTGAATCTTTTCATTTA
>JBGTHN010000058.1:0-8303 GCA_041746235.1 Pyrinomonadaceae bacterium
GTCGTTTATTTCAGTTTTGTTGTAATCTTTTACAACATAATCTTTCTCGCCGCTTAAAAGTTTGCTACCGATATAAACAGTATCTAAAACACTGCAAACATTTTTAACGAACGGACTTTCGCAAGCACTTGCCGACATAATATTTGTCTGACCCAAAACTAGCAATCCTAATAAGTTAAACACAGCCGCAGCCGCAATAATTTTATAAATTCTCGGCGAAAATTCCCAAGTTTTAAGTTCGTATCCCTGTAAAAAATCTTTCTCGTTCATAGCTTTATTATCTATCCAAATATATTAAAAAGAGGGCGTTTATGTTACCAAAACATTTAGACGCAATTTGCTTTCAAAAAGTTGCGAAGCAATCATTGATATTATCATTTTTGTCCGATAAATTAAAGAATTCGACAAACAATCTGTAAAGATTTAACATCTTTTTATGTCAACAAATCGCAAGGATAAATCTTCCCGCAATAGCAAATGGAAAAAAGGCGGAAAATCCGGCACTTCTAAACGCCAACCTAAAGAACGTAATACAAAACGAACTTTTGCAGAAGAAAGTTCCACAGACTTCAAAGAACCAAAATATACATTTGAACAAAAACGAGCCTTGGACAAATTGCTCGAGGGAATCGGTGTTCCCAAACCGCAACCTTTCATTCCCGATGATTTTCAGATCGAAGCACTCGAAGCGATCGAAACACAAGATGTTCTTGTAACCGCACCAACCGGAAGCGGAAAAACATGGATCGCCCGCGAAGAAATTCGCCGTTTAATTGACGACGGAAAACGTGCTTGGTATACGACTCCTTTAAAAGCTCTAACCAATTCAAAATATATGGAATTCGGCGAAGAATTTGGCGAGGAAAATGTCGGAATTTTAACGGGCGACCGAAAAGAAAATCCCAATGCACCGATAATTGTCGGCACAACCGAAATTTACCGCAATCAATTATTTGACGCTTTGCGTGGCGGCGAACAGGTCAACACGGACTTTGTAATTATTGACGAAGCACATTATTTATCGGACGAATATCGCGGTCACGTCTGGGAAGAAGCAATAATTTTATCGCCGCCGAGAATTCGTCTTTTATTGCTTTCCGCGACAATCGGAAATGCCGAAGAATTTGCCCGCTGGATCGAAGAAACTCGTGGAACAAAAGTCCGCATCATAAACCGTGCAGGCAAACGTCCCGTCGAATTACGTGCCGCATTTCTCGCACCGAATGGTCAACTTTTGCCGCTTATTGGTGAAAACGGAAAATATAATCGTTTAATAAATTCGTTCAGTAAGAAGAAAGAAAACTACGGAAATTATCAAAGACGCAGAAGATAAGTTAAATAAATCCTTTATCTGCCAATCTTTTACTCATTTCCATTCCTAAAACTTGCAGAGCATTTGCGGGGCGAATCATTACTTCAAAATCAACAAATTTCCCATCGTCGCCAAATTTAATTATATCAACTCCACGCAGAGTTAATTCGCCGATTTTCGCTTCAAATTCGAGCATACAATTTTCTTCATCAATGATCTTGCGGACGTATTTAAATTCTTCAAAAACTTCCACAACCGTTGTGAGAATTGCGGTTGTCATCTGTTTACCCTCTTTCGGTTTCCAGACAAAAGGTGAATGAAATTTTACTTCATCTGCGAGAATTTCATTTAATAATTCGGGATTTTGCGTTTCGACAAATTCGTGCCATTTTGAAAGTTGTTCGTTCATAGAAAGAATTTTAACGTAAAGTCGCCAAGACGCGAAGACGCAAAGATATTCATTTAAATCTTTGCGTCCTTGCACCTTTGCGTCTTTGCGTTAAAATCTTCACTGTGAGATTTAATTTTGAAGAAATTTCCCCGCCGAAACTCATTTCCGCTCTGCGTGGTTATGATCTTTTGCCAGCAATTATTTTTGTCCCTTCGCGTCGCAAATGTGATGAATCGGCAACCGAAGTTGCTCTTGATAAATCATTTCCAACCGACGAAGAAAAACAGGAAGCACGTTGGGAACTCTATAACAAATTCGCCTTGGATTTTCCCGAAGTAAAACGCCACAGACATCGTAACATTATGCTTCGTGCGGGAGTTGCTTCGCATCATGCGGGACATATTCCTTCGTGGAAATTACTTATCGAAAAGATGATGTCGGCGGGATTATTGAATGCAATTTTTGCAACTTCGACGGTTGCGGCGGGCGTAGATTTTCCGGCGAGAACCGTTGTTATTTTAAACGCAGACACGCGGGGAAATGATGGTTGGCGTTCGCTTGAAGCGAGTGAATTACAACAAATGACGGGACGTGCGGGCAGACGCGGACGAGATAATGTCGGTTTTGCCGTTCTTGCTCCGAGCCGTTTTCAAAATCCGCCGCAAATTGCCGAACTCCTTGATTCTCCGCCCGATCCGCTCGAAAGCAAATTTCGTTCAACATATACGAGTCTCCTAAATCTTTTGGACGCATTCGGAAGTTTTGAACAAGTTCGCGAGATCGCCGAAAAAAGTTTTGCGTTTCGAAATACCGCACGAAAAATTACAAAGATCAGAAAACGAAGCGAAAAGAGTTTTGAAAATATAAAAAATGCCATCGAAAACAGCGGTTTGGATATTTCGATTGATGATGCGATTGCGTTTGAACGTCTGACGAGTGCGAGAAATCGTCTTCAGGAAAAATTGCCAGTAACTCGTGCGGAAATGCGTCAACAATGGCTCAAGAAAAATGTGCAGGAAGGCAGAATTGTTTCAAAAGGAAAAAGCGGAAAACAGTTTTTGCTGGTGATGAGAGTTGATGGTGATAAAGTCAATACATTAAAGGAAAATGGACACGGTTTAGAGATTTCTCTTTCACATATCAAAAAAATCTATCCCCAAAAATATCCGATAAGTTTTGAAGCACTCGAAGATGCTATTTATGATATTTACGAAGGCAGAAATCCTGTTTTGAAAGAACCGAAATTAATAGATAAACGTGATGATTCGGATGAACCGATCACCGTTATTAATGAACAGATAGATAAACTTATTCCTGCAAATTTAAGCGAAGACGGAAAGCGTTCGGCTCATCAATTTTTTTGGGAGATATGGAACGATGTGGAATATTTGCAGAAATCAAAACGCGATATTGAATTTTTGCGAAGTGAGATATGGCAACCATTTGAAAATCGTGCGAAGGTTCTGGATCATTTCGGTTACTTGGATTTTTCTACTCAAAAAGTTTCCGATGAAGGAAAATGGTTGGCGGATCTGCGGCTTGATCGCCCTTTAATTGTTGGCGAAGCGTTGAAAAAAGGTTTGTTTCAAAATCTGGAAATAAAACAAGTTGCGGGTTTGATGGGAACTCTTGCGGGAGATTCCGAGAGAGATTACGGCAAACTTCATCTGTCGGATAAATTGCTCGGCGTTTTAACAGATATTGACAAAATAATTTACGAAGTCTCGCAAATTGAATTAAAATTTGGCGTTGAACCTTTTGATTTGATAAACGATTCTGCCGCCGCAACCGTTGAAACCTGGGCAAGCGGAATAAGTTGGACGGATCTGGTCAGAGAAACTCAAGCTGAAGAAGGTGATCTCGTGCGGCTTCTTTCAAGAACCGGCGAAGCATTAATGCAAATTGCACATCTATACGATTCAAACCCCGAAGCGTCAAAAATTGCGAGAGAAACTGCCGAAATTATTTTGCGTGAACCGATCCGGTAAAATTTTATAAAGTTAAGATCATTTCAAATTGAGAGATAGTTTGTTTAAATTCTAACCTTTCCGCAAACCTTATTAAACTTTCCAATTTACTATCAATATTACTTAACCGCAGTTTTTTATTTTTTTTATCTGTATTTTTCTGCATTTCGGCTAAAAGCATTGAAGCGATGTGTTTGTGCCGATGCCTTTTATCAACAGCAATTTGCGGAACTACGCCCGAAGACGGAAATACAATACTGTATCCGACACATTTATCTTTAAAATAAGCTCCAAAGAATTTTGTCGCTCCGAGTTTTCTCTCAATAGCATCATTTGAAAATTGCCACGAAGTTGCTCCGTCGCAAAATGTTTCCAAATCTTTCCACACAGGTTTTTCTATCTGCTGAATTTGAATATCTTCTTGAGGTTTATTTTCGATGAGTTTTTTTTGTTCAAAAAACAGAAGTTCGCGTGTTTCTTCAAATCCTAATTTACGATATAGATCAATTGCAGCTTCGTTGTTGCTGATAACTTCAAGAAGCATCTGCTCTATATTCAACGCTTTTAGTTTGGGTATCAGAAATTTAAATATGTTTTTGCCGATTCCCTTTCGTCTATATTCGGGAATTATTCCTGTTCCGGCATCGTAAGCGGTCTTTTTTCCGTTCCAATTTCCAAATCCGTTGAGCGTATAACCGACAAGTTTTTCTTTATAAAAAGCTCCGACCGACAAATTTATATTTACCGCATTTTGAGCAATGTGATTTTTAAACTGATCTTCTGTCATTTGAAGTGGAACAATGTAATCGGAAAATGCTGCTAAGTTCGTTTTATAAAGTGTTGAAAAATCTTCTTGTGAAAGAAAACGATATTTTATATCCATAATTCAAGGTTTTGTTTCTATTGGTCATTTGATAAAATATAAATAGCTTACGCACTTTAAGTGAAGAAGGTTTTTTATAATGATGAAAGTATTATTAGCAGATGAATTTGGTTTTTGTTTCGGTGTTGAACGTGCCGTTGATATGGTTGAAGATTCTTTGAAAGAAGGTGAAACCGTTCGCACGCTTGGACCGCTCATTCATAACGATCAGGAAATGCAGCGTTTAGGAAAAAGCGGTGTTACGACGACCAGTGAACCTGTCCAGATAAAACGCGGCGAAACGGCTGTAATTAGAGCACACGGTGTTACGCCCGAAGTACAAAAAGAATTGGAAGATAAGGCTTCGAAAGTTGTTGATGCGACCTGTCCTTTTGTAACACGTGTTCAAAAACTTGCATCACGTGCAGCGGCGGAGAACCGACATGTAATTGTTGTCGGTAATCCCGATCATCCAGAAATGATCGGAGTCAAAGGTTATGCTCCTGAACACGCTTTTATTATTAAAGATG
The DNA here is from genome assembly GCA_041746235.1 of Pyrinomonadaceae bacterium. Classification (GTDB taxonomy): domain Bacteria; phylum Acidobacteriota; class Blastocatellia; order Pyrinomonadales; family Pyrinomonadaceae; genus Aridibacter. The sequence continues at coordinate 5,063 of JBGTHN010000058.1, forward strand.
AAACGGAAATTGCGGATTTGCCGAAGTTAAATAATCCATTGGTCGTTTCGCAAACTACGATCAAATTAAAAACTTTCTTTGATACAGCCGAAGCGATCAAACAAGTTGCAGTTGGCGAAACGCAAATTATTAATACGATCTGTTCGGCAACTCGCGACCGACAAGATGCGGCTCGTGCTTTGGCGGGCGAAGTTGATGCTTTTTATGTGATTGGCGGAGATCATTCTTCAAACAGCCGCAAACTCCTTACCGTTTGCAAAGAGCAATGCGAGAAGAGTTTCTTGATTCAAACCGAAGAAGATATAAATGCTGAGGACTTAAAAGATGTCGAAAATGTTGGCGTTACAGCAGGTGCTTCAACACCGAAATGGTTGATTGATAAAGTTGTTAAAAGGCTTGAGGAAATTGGCAAAGAATATGATCTAGCATTGAAAAAATAAATTCATTTTTAACAAAAGAAAAAGTCGGCACGTTTGATGCCGACTTTTTCTTTTGACTTTAATAATCATCAAACTGATCTTATGGAATAACTAATTCCTGTCCAACTATTACACTGTTCGGACTAGCCAATTGATCACGGTTGGCATTGTATATGTCCATATAACGGCTTGACGTTCCATAAAACTTAATGCTGATTCTGCCAAGAGTATCGCCCGGTTGAACAACATAAGTTCTGCCGTTTGAAGGTGAATCGTAATTTTCCTCGTCTCTGACAGGATCGTTTGCATCATATCGCGGCAAATAGAAATCTCTGTTTATATAAACACCGAATTCCGTTCCTGATTTAACAGTTGCGTCTTCGCCTTTGGTCAATCTTTCACCAAGAAGTCCGCCGACACCACCAAGAATTCCGCCGATCACAGCACCTTTACCGCCACCGATGATTCCGCCTAAGATCGCACCACCGGCAGCACCACCACCGATGAAAATGATCTTGTCATTTTTTCTGTCATCGCCTGATGCTCCACCTTCGTTGTCACTTTTAGCAGTTTTTGTATCAAGACTTGTTAACGAACCGTTGATAGCTTCGGATTTTCCGTTCGGTAAACGAACTTCAACAAAATTTACATCAATCGTTCCCGGATCGCCACCTTTTTTGGCTTTGGTAACTTTATCTACGCGACCAACAACCGTGCTTCCCGCCGGAATAACGATAACTCCCGTGTTTGAATAAACCGGCTCAACTACTTTTGTATTGAATAGATCTCCAACTTGCGAAGATTTGGAACTTAATTGTTCTTCCATCCGAACTCGAATTCGTGTTCCTGTTTCAACTTTAAAATCACTCTTTTTCACTGTGGTCTTTGTAGCACGGCGAATTCTCGGTTTTCTTTGACTATATGTTTCAATAGTTCCTATTAAAAATATTATGGCAAACACTGCCACAAAAAATCTCATATATATTCTTTTATTCATTACTATTCTCCCCCATTTTGTTTAACTTGGATTTTACAAAAAAAGCAACATCCAGCCCTTTAGACGTAAATTTACACTTTATCGTTGGTAACAGATTTTTTCGGATTTACAAAGTTTTGTAAAGACTATCACCTTTCAAACTTTTACAAAAATAATTATTTTTAAGAAATAATTGAAATATAGATTTATTAGAAGTATATTTAACCAACAAACACATTCGTTTCTCAGGTGTTTGATTTATCTCTTTAATTAAAAAGAAGTTTGTAAAGAGATAGATCAAGAACAAACCTGTATATATCTTTATTTTTTATAAGAGGATTGTATTTAAATATGCCCCTTTCACGACAAATTTTTTTCTTATTCACGCTCAATTTTCTTGATGCCGTTTTTACACTTTATTGGGTTCGCAACGGATTTGCATCGGAAGGCAATCATTTAATGGCGACTTTGTTGGATATGGGAGATTTGCCTTTTCTTGCGGTAAAAATTGCTGTTGGAACAATTGCTGCAATAGTCTTGTGGAATTGGCGGGAGAAACCTATTGCGAAATACGGACTTGGATTGGTTTTATTTATTTATGTCGGTTTGATGGGCATACATTTTTTCACAGGACTTTCGGCATTCGGACTTATTTCCGATGCAATGATCAATGACTTTACAACTTGGTCTAATAATGTTTTTGCATTTGTTGTTTAATATTCTCATCTTTCTTTCAAATATTTACACCAAATAGTTACTCCCTTTATTCCATCTCGTTTATTTTTGCTCATCGGATAACTCATTTTATTTCAATAAATTCTATAAAATCGGCAGTTTAATAATTTCGTCAAATGCGGAACGATTTTTGCATCTTAATCCTAACTAAAAAAGCTGGATGTGCCTGAACAGCTTCTCTTCCGTTTAACAAACCAAATAATCTAAGGAGAAAAGACTATGTTTAGAACCCCAAAATTCCTATTTTTATTGATTTTATTACTTCCGTTAGTTTCAATAAATGCTTTAGGAAACGATCCCATTGATGATGATAATTATGACGATTATATTCCCGAACAATCTGCGAAAGTTGCCCGAATCAAAGTATTAGAAGGCTCCGCACAAATCAAAAGAGTTGACAGCGATGATTGGGAACGTGCCGTTGAAAATCTTCCTATTGTTGAAGGTGATGAAATTGCTACCGAAGCAAACACGAGAATTGAACTTCAGTTCGATAAAAACAATTATCTGCGACTTGCTGAAAATTCATATCTGAAAATCGTAAATTTACAGGATGATGGAATCGCAGTTAGTCTTTCAAAAGGCTCTCTGAACCTGACAATTCTGGAGTTTGATAAAGGTAGAACATATTTTGAAATTGACGCTCCACGAACTACGATTGCTATCCAAAAAGAAGGAAAATACCGAATAGATGCGGGTGATGAATACAGCAAAGACGTTTTGGTGAGAGTTGATGAATGGTCGGAAGCCAGAGTCTATTCCGATGATTCCGGCTTTACTTTAAAAAACGGACGAAGTGCAAAATTATTTCTTGATGGAGATTTTAAAGGCGAATGGGAAACTTCACGCAGTTCGGCTAACTTAGACGATTTTGATGACTGGTCAGCCGAACGAGATTCAGTAATTGAACGAAGATCACGCAATGCAGTAAGTAAAAAACATTACGATGATGACATTTACGGTGCTGATGAATTAAATGATTACGGCGAGTGGGTTTACTCAAGAGATTACGGTTATGTATGGAAACCTTATAGTCGTTCGATCAATAGTTATGTAAATTGGTCACCATATCGTTATGGACATTGGCGTTGGTTGCCATATTACGGTTGGA
>JBGTHN010000059.1:0-8211 GCA_041746235.1 Pyrinomonadaceae bacterium
CTTGGTCAGTCAAAGCGATTTTGGATTCAGCGAGTTCGAATCATCTCGATTTTGTCGCTCTCACCGAACACAACACTTTTTCGCATCATTCGGAGATTGATAAAGAAGCCGCAAATTATCCGAATATGCTGATTCTCAGAGGTGAAGAAGTTACGACCTACGGCGGACATATTAATGTTTGGGGCTTGCCGAACGGCAAATGGATAGATTTCCGCGTCTTGCCGAATCTTGAAACAACTGCCAAACAGATCGCCAATGAATCACGCCAACTCGGTGCTTTGGCTTCGATAAATCATCCGACGATGAACTGCTACGGCTGTAATTGGACGTATGACGATCATTGGGGAAATCTCGATTCGGTGGAAATTTGGAATTCCACTTGGGATGCGGATGATGAAAAAGCACTTGAAATTTGGGATAAACTTCTGCAACAGGGAAAATCTATAACCGCTGTCAGTTCAAGCGATTCGCACAAACCTCCGTATGAATCGAGTCCTTATCCAAACAATTTACCTATCGGCAATCCGACCGTTTTTATTGGTGCAAAAAAACTTGATCAAGAGAATTTGTTTGAAGGAATCAAAAAAGGAAGAGTTTTTGCGGCGACCAAACCAAATTATTTGATCGAATTTACGGCTGATAAAAAATATACAATCGGCGATAAAGTAAATATCAACAAAAAAAGAAAAATAAATTTACGAATTTCGTTGAGCGGATTTCCCAAAGAATCTAACGTATTTCTGATTGCCGATGGAAAAATTATCAAAAAGTCGTCAATATCGAAGACGAAATTTGTTGAGAAAATCCCGTTTATTTTAGACAAAAATAGTTATGCACGGATTGAAATTCGTCATAAGAACGGCGAAATGTTGGGACTTACAAATCCGATCTATTTTCGATTCAATCGGTAAAAAGCCTTTTATTCGCGGACAAATTCTTTTTGTGGCAGAATGGGTTTTATGAAAATTGAAAAAGAAATATTTGAACCAACGCCGAATTTTCCGAGAGAAATCGGCTTTTATTTAAGCGGAATGGCGGAAGTTCGTGAGCAATTGAGTGATGCAGTGAAGGATTTATCGGACGAAGAAATTTCTGCAAATGTTTTACCGAATATTCATTCTATCGGGCAGTTAATTTTGCATAATGCCGAGGCGGAATGGTTTTGGATCGAATGTGTTTTGGCGGAGAAAGAATTGGATGAGGAACTTGCAAAACATGAATTGTTTTGGGATGTTTTGCTTGATGAAGATTTTGCGGCTAATAATTATTCTGCCGAATTTTGTTTGGAAACGGCGGATAAAGTTCGAGCTGATTGTTGGAAAACTTTGAAGCAATTTACCGATGAAGATATGGAAAGGTATTTTGGTTTTAACAAAAAAGACGGCAGACGAGTCGAAGTTACTCTGCGTTATGTTCTGCATCATTTGATTGACCACGAAGCACAGCACAAAGGGCAGATTTTGATGTTAAAAAGACTTTTGCAAGATGTAGAATAGAAATTATGAAATCACGAAAATTTATAAAATTAGGTTTTGTATGTATTGCGATTATGCTTGCTACATTTGCCTGCAATTCGGAAAGAAAGATTGAGAAATCTGAAAAACAAATTTATAAAAGTGTCGGAGTCGTTAAGGCAATTAATGCTGAAAAGAATGAGATAACGCTTGAACACGAAAACATCGAAGGTTTGATGTCGGCGATGACGATGGATTTTCCGGTCGCCGATAAAAAAATGCTCGAACCGACAAAGGTTGGCGACAAGGTTGAGTTTGAACTTGAGAAGAAAGAAGCGGAAATTGTTTTGACAAAGATCACAAAAGTTGGCGAAGTTGCGAAAGAAATTAACGCAAGCGAAATCTATAAAACCAATTGTGCAAAATGTCACGGCGAAACGGGCGAAGGTGTTGAAGATAAAGGAATTTCGTTTTTGAAAGGACATGCTTTAGATCATACGGAAGAAGATTTTATTAAACGAGTTACGAACGGAAAAGATGATGAAATGCCCGCATTCAAAGATAAATTGAGCGAAGAAGAAATTGCCGAAGTCGTCAAATATGTGCGTGAAGAAATTCAAAGCAAAGCCGACCCGAAAGACAAGGGAAAAGGTCATCAGCATTAAAGAAAATGAAAAGACGCAACTATAAATTTTATTTACGTAAATCGCATCGTTATTTGGGTGTTTTTATCGGGATTCAATTTATTTTCTGGACACTTGGCGGACTTTATTTTAGTTGGACGGATATTGACGAAATCCACGGCGATCATCTGCGAAAAGAAAAAGTGGAGATCAATTTTGAGCGGGATTTTATTTCGCCGAAAGTTGTTTTAGATGAAATTAAAAAAACTCAAAATGCTCCGACAATAAACAATATGCGTGTGATTGAAATTTACGGTTCTCCGTTTTATGAATTTGCAGTTGAAGATAAAAATAAAAAGGGAAAATTGATCGTTGCCGATGCAATCAGCGGGAAAATTCGTCAAGCAATTTCGGAAGAAGAAGCAAAACAAATTGTGGCAGAATCGTTGGCAAAACCGCTTGATGTCAAAGAAATAGTTTATTTGACAAAAGAAAATGTCGGCGGTCATCACGAGTATCGGGAAAAACCGCTTCCGGCGTGGGCGATAACTTATGAGAACGATCTGACCGTTTATTTATCAGCGGAAACAGGGCAGATCGGAGCATTTCGCACAACAAAATGGCGGATATTTGATTTTCTGTGGATGCTTCACACGATGGATTACAACGGGCGAGATAATTTAAACAATTATGTTTTGCGTGGATTTTCGATACTCGGAATTGTTACGATTCTTTCAGGTTTTACATTATTTTTTGTCAGTTCAAAATTTTTTAGAAGAAGAAAAACTAACAGATAGTGGATAATTAAAAAAAGAAGAAAAATTATCCATTATCCATTATCCATTATTAAGCCGAATTTCTTCCGGCGTTGATAATTCCGAATGAACATCTCACTACTAATTTTTCATAACCACTCTTCAAATCAGTTTCGTCTTCACGGATTTTTGTTAGTGCAAATTGTTGAATTGTAGTTAATGGCAAAACGATCTTTTCACGCAATTGAACAGATGCTTGAGCGACGGGAAAATCGGTCATAAATGTAGATTTTTGAGTAATGATGCCGAGATATTTGTAGCAAAGTTCGTATTCATCGTAAATTTTTTGCCACAAATTACCATAGGTTTTATCTTCTTTTAAATGTTTTGTAAGTGGAAAATATGTTTTCTGCATCGCCATTTCGCAGTTATCAATTAAGGTTTTGAAAAACGGATTGTTTTTGTAAAGTTCGATAACTTCGTCTAATTTCCCACGCTCATCCGATTCTTTTATTGCACTTCCTACACCGTAAAACCCGGGAACATTTTGCTTCATCTGACTCCATGCTCCGACGAATGGAATTGCACGAAGCGAATCAAGTGTTAATTTGCTTGATGAACCGCCACGTTTTGCGGGACGTGAGCCGATGTTTGTTCTTGCATAAAATTTTAGCGGACTGACATTTTCGAGATAATCCAGAAATTTTGGATCGTTTTTAAGTTCGGAATAAGCCGCAAAACTCGATTTCGCTAAATCCTTCATCAAGGCTTCTTCGCTTGTCGAAAAAGTTTCATCTTTTTGGGTGAAAATTGAACTGTAAATTCCCGCATTTAGCATTTGTTCAATATTATATTGAGCCGCGTCAATCGTGCCGAAATTGGATGAAACGGTCTGACCTTGAACGGTTAATTCAATTGCTTTGTCGGAAATATTTTCGCCCATTGAAGCATAGAATTTGTGCGTTTTTCCGCCACCGCGTGCAGGCGGTCCTCCTCGTCCATCAAAGAAAATTACGTCAATTCCAAATTCACGCGAAACTTTTGTGAGTTCATCTTTTGCTTTGTAAATTCCCCAATTTGCCATCAGATAACCGCCGTCTTTTGTGCCGTCGGAAAATCCGAGCATAATTGTTTGTTCGTTATTTCGTCTTGTTAAATGTCCACGGTAAGTGTCGTTTTCATAAAGTTTACGCATTGTGTTTGCCGCTTCGTTTAGATCTTCAACCGTTTCAAAAAGCGGAACAATATCAATTGGTAAATCTTCTTTTTTCCAACCGCCGAGAAGGAATAAACCGAAAACTTCGATAACATTTAAGGCGTTTTCCGAATGCGAAATTATGTAACGATGACAACCCGCTTCGCCGTTTTGTTTTTGGATTTGTTTGATTGTTTTGATGTTTTTAAAAGTGTCTTTTGTGAGTTCATCTTCAAAGATTTCTGCATCAATTTCCTGTTCAATATTTAATAAGATTTCGATTTTTTCGTCTTCAGATAAAGTTGCGAAATTTTCGGGCAGAATATCCGTTTTATCTGCAACCTGTTCGTAGATATTCAAATGAACCGAACTGTCTTGGCGAATGTCTAACGATGCAAGATGAAGTCCGAAAAGTTCGACTTTGTAAATCAAGTCATCTAGCAGATGAATGAACAAGCCGTCGTGGTTTGTCAGCAAAGTTTCACGAATACTTTGCAGAGAATCAAGAATTTCCTGTTTAGTTAAGATTGATCTTGCATCAGTTTGAAAAGCATTTTCGTAAAGTTTTGCGACAAATTCTGCGAGCGGAGTTTCGATTCCCGAAAATGTCAGGCGGCGTTGGATCAAGCGTGCGTCTTTATAATAACTGCGAATGATCGAACGGCGTAATTCGTTTGCAACTTTGAGAGTTGTTTCAACCGTTACAAAAGGATTTCCATCACGATCTCCGCCACTCCAAAAACCCATTTTAACGAGGTTTGAAATGTCTATTTCTTCATTTGGAAAAGTGCTTTTTATCTCCGAAATTATTTTCCCGATGGCATTATAAAAAACATTTTCGAGATACCAAATAAGGCTCAAGGCTTCATCAAAAGGCGTTGGTTTTTGCTTTTTGAAAAACGGTGTTCTGCCAAGTTGTTGGAGTAAAAGTTTTATTTGCGAAGCGTCATTTTCTTCGATCGCTTTGGAAAGATCGTTGATAATTCCCAAAACCCATCCGGGATAAAATTGCGTCGGATGAGCAGTTAGAACAAGGCGAATGCTAAAATCATTTATTTTCGCCGCAAGTTCTTTTTGTTTGCCGTTTTGCAAAACCGCATTTTCAAGATGTGCAAGCGTTCCAACTCCATTCATATTGTGAAGTTCGTCAAACGAAGCGTCTTCGAGTGCGTCGAATAAAACGACCTGTCGTTCGGCGTATTGCACAAAGCGAAACAGCACGTCCAATTTTTCATTTGCATTTTTGAGTGCAGTATTCGTCGCAAAAAAGTCTTCGACAATTTGCATCGGACTTTTGCCATTTTCAAAACCTGTTTCGCAAGTCTGATTAAAAAGCGAAAGCAATGTTCCTGTTTTCTCGATTCCATAAAATGGCAGAGATAAAAACAGGCTGTTATAAAGTTGAAAATTTATTCCAACGGTGTTTTCAAATTTTTCCAACGCATTCGATTGTGTCTGAGTCATAAAAAAATTGTAATATAGAGTTATAGCGAAATAAACTTGAATTAAAAGTTAGTTATGAAACCTGATTACAGAATCGAAAAATGGATGCAAGTTTATGCTCCGAATGCGGCGATGTTGCGATTGACTATGGAGCGAGAAGGTTTTCGTGTGTTTCAATGGTGCGATCAACCAGAAAAAGTTTATGCAAACCATTCGCACGGCGAAGATCAGACGCATTGGATAATTTCGGGGAAGTTGGAATTGACGATTGAAAATTATGGAACGGTTGTTTTAGAAGCGGGCGACAGAGATTTCATGCCAGCGAATACTTATCATTCGGCAAGAGTTATCGGCGACGAACAGGTTTTATATTTGATCGGAGAAAAGGTTTTATGAATACGGGAAGCAAAGTAATTATGAGTAGTAATAATAAAGCAAAAACATTGGGCGAGTTAAAGAAAAGTGGTTACGAATCGCGTTCGGTTAAAGATGAAATGCGGGCGAATCTTATTAAGAAATTACAGAATAAAGAAAGGTTATTCGATGGTATTTTAGGTTTTGAAGAATCTGTTATTCCAAGTATTATCAACGCAATTTTGTCGAAGCATAATCTTATTTTATTAGGGCTTCGCGGACAAGCTAAGAGTCGTATAATCAGACAATTAACCGAATTTTTGGATGAAGAAATGCCAATCATTGCGGGTTCGGAAGTTAATGATAATCCGTTTGAACCGCTTTCCGCTTACGGGAAATCTCAGGTTGAAATTCACGGCGACGAAACGAAAATTGATTGGGTTACGAGAGATAATCGTTTTGTCGAAAAACTTGCTACGCCCGATGTTACGATCGCAGATATTATCGGCGATGTTGATCCGATAAAAGCAGCGAAAGAAGGTAAGAATTTGTCGGATGAATTAACGATGCACTTTGGATTGTTGCCACGTGCGAATCGTGGAATTTTTGCGATGAATGAGTTGCCCGATCTGGCAGGAAAAATTCAGGTCGGACTTTTTAACATAATGCAGGAAGGCGATGTTCAGATAAAAGGTTATCCGGTGCGTCTGCCGCTTGATGTGATGTTGGTTTTTTCTGCAAATCCCGAAGATTACACGGCTCGCGGGAAAATCATCACACCTTTAAAAGACAGAATCGGTGCGGAAATAATGACGCATTATCCGAAGGAATTACACTTGGGCGTTTCGATCACAAATCAAGAGGCTTGGACAATGCGGGAAGGTTTTGAGGATTATAGTTTGGAAATTCCCGAGTTTATTTCTGAGATCATTGAACAAATTGCTTTTGAAGCAAGAGACGATCAAAGAGTTGATAAGCGTTCGGGCGTTTCGCAGAGATTTCCTATAACCGTTTTAGAAGCAATAGTTTCCAACGCCGAAAGACGTGCTTTGATTACAAATGAGAAAAAACTCGTTCCAAGAATTTCCGATGTTTATTCGGCACTTCCCGCGATGACCGGAAAAATGGAACTCGAATATGAAGGCGAACAGATGGGTGCGACGAAACTTGCCAAAGATCTAATAAAACGTGCCGCCGGTGTGATCTTTGAAGGTTTCTTTTTGGGCATTGATTTTGAACCGACAGTGCGTTGGTTTGATGAAGGCAACAAGATTTTATTAAGCGAAACCGCTTCGGCGGAAGAATGTGTGATGCTTCTCGAAGCTGTTCCTCAACTTATCGAATCAACAATTACTCCACTTGCTTTGGACAATGATGACAAAGCAAATTTAGTTTCAGCGTGCGAATTTGTGCTTGAAGGTTTGTATGCTCAAAACAAGATTTCACGTTCCGAGGATGGCGGATTTGAAGCAACGACGAAAGCAAAACGTGATAGACGCGGAATGATCTATGAAGACTTAACCGATCTGGACAGTTTCAATTAAAAACAAAAAGCCTTGACGATTGCTCATCAAGGCTTTTTTAATCTTTGAAAAATCTTTGAGAATTATTAACGGCGGACTCTGTAATACCGTTTGGTTTTCGGATTGATTTTGTATGTGTAAAGAGCCGATCCGCCCGCGCCGGCTGCCGCGCCGATGAGCGCGCCTTTTTTGCCGCCGACCAGTGCGCCGATCAATGCGCCTGCACCCGTTCCGATACCGATATTGATCAGGTTGCGGTGTTTTTTATAAATGCTCGGTTTTTTGTAACTGCGTCTTGACGTTTGAGCATTTGCCGCCAGCGGAAGCGCGATTGCCATTACTGCCATCATTAAGAATGTTGCTATAAATTTTTTCATTGCTTTTTACTCCTTTAGTAAATTTGAAGGATAAATCCTTCACCTGTTTTTTTAGAGTTACAATGACCGTGCCAAAAAAGTAAGTTGCAATTATTTCAACATTTAACGCGGCTTTTTGATGTTTTCCGAAAAGTTTAAAACACTATATCGTTTGAATTTGACCTATATCGTATAATTGAAAATCGGTTAAAAATTCCAACGAAAAAGCCGCTGTAATTTTTCATTACAACGGCTTTTTCGATTTATTTTTACCGAAAATCAGTAACGGCGTTTTTTCGGTCTGAGAACGTATGTGTAGAGCGCGCCCGCACCTGCACCGACCAGTGCGCCTTTGCCGATACTGCGGCGATTTGTCCGCGCATAATTGCGGCTCACATTACTGCGGTTGGATCTTTTCCCGCGCCGACACTGCGCTTCAACCGAAAGCGGCACGGTGACAGCGAAAACCAAAAACATTAACAGTCCGATGACAAATTTTTTCATTGAT
>JBGTHN010000060.1:0-4527 GCA_041746235.1 Pyrinomonadaceae bacterium
TTTGTATCTCGGACAGAGGAATTTTTATTTCTTTCAGATAGTTTGAGACATACAAAGAATCACCTGATAGTTTAACCGTCTTTAACCTAATACAAAACCAATAAATTGAAGCGAGGAATACAATTCCGATCAATAGAATAATTAGTTTTGGAAGATTATAGGTTTCTGTTGAGTCAAACAACGCAGTTAGATTAAAGAATAAAAAACCAGGAATCCAAATCACCGGAAAAAGAATTTTTATAAAAAAAGTTTGTTTCGATGAAATAGTTCTCTGCATACAACTAGCCGAAAATTGTTATTCAAATCTCGTGCCGATTTGTCATTGCTTTATCCATTGTAACCTCGTCAACAAATTCTAAATCTGAGCCGACGGGCATTCCCATGGCGATTCGTGTTGTCCGAACGCCGAGAGGTTTTACAAGACGGGCAATGTAATTTGCCGTCGCTTCACCTTCGGTTGTCGGGTTTGTTGCAACGATCACTTCCTTGACCTCAACACCTTCGTTATTGTCTTCGGACAAACGCGGAAACAAATTTGCGAGCATCAATTCATCGGGACCGATCCCGCGAATCGGTGAAAGCGAACCGTGGAGAATATGATACAAACCTTTATACGAACGCGTTTTTTCGATCGCAACTAAATTGTAAGGTTCTTCGATGATACAAATGATCGAACGGTCGCGTGTCGTCGAACTGCAATACATACAGGGATTAATGTCCGTTAAATTATTGCAAACATCACAGAAAACAATTTTCTCTTTAACTTCCTGCAAAGCCTCGACAAAATTTTTGACCTTTTCGTCCGGCAGACGCAAGATATGAAACGCAAGCCTTTGTGCGGATTTATTTCCGATTCCGGGCAAGCGTTTGAATTCGTCTATGAGTTTGGCGACGGGTTCTGAGTATTCAAGCATAAATTAAGTAAAAGCTGAAAAGTGATAACTGATAGGTAAAAACAAAAACTTATCAGTTATCACCTATCATTTATCAGTTAAATTAAAATCCAAGTCCCGGTGGCAACATTCCGCCGAGTTTTCCTTTGAGTGATTCTTCGATCTTGCGGCGTGCTTCATTAAGTGCCGCAACTGTCAGATCTTGAATCATTTCGGTATCACCGTCTTTGACGAGATCATCCGAAATTTTAAGTTCTAAAACTTCAAAATCTCCACGCATTACGACCGAAACAGCACCGCCGCCCGCCGAAGCGTCAACCTTCATTTCCTTCATCTCTTTGCCCATCTGCTCCTGCATCTGTTGGGCTTGTTGCATCATTGAATTTAAATCAAATCCACCTGGCATTTTCATAATAAATATATTCCTCTTTTAATAAAATTTTTATTGTTTAATCGTAACTTTACACAAGTTTAAATGCAATTCGGCAAGCTAAAGTATAAATGATAAGTAATAACAATTTCTCCAAGTAGTTAATTTTTGTCGCAATTTGAAACAAATATACCTTTTGTTGTGTAATAATAAATGTCTTTTACAATCCAAAATAAAAACAAATAGAAGAATTTTTATGCTACAAAGAAAAAATCTTGTTTATATAAGTTTCGCAATTCTCCTTTTATTCGCTTTTCAAACACTTGCTCAAACGTCTGTTTCCTATCTAACTGAGCCTTCGATCTCGCCTGACAGTAAAGAGATCGCATTTGTTTCGGGCGGAGATATTTGGACAGTTCCGAGCAATGGCGGAACGGCTCAGATTCTCGTGTCGCACGACGCTACCGAAAGTCGTCCGCTTTATTCGCCCGATGGGAAAAAGTTAGCATTTGTTTCAAACCGTTCCGGCAACAGCGATATATATGTGCTGGATTTTGCGACGAATAGTTTAAGTCGGATAACTTATAACGACACATCAGACAATCTTGATGCGTGGTCGCGTGATAGTGAATGGCTTTATTTTTATTCAAATGCTCAGGACATTGCGGGAATGAATGATATTTTTCGAGTTCGTGCGAGCGGCGGAACTCCGATTGCGATAAGCAACGACCGATATACAAATGAATTCTTTTCCACACCTTCGCCCGATGGAAAAGGTTTAGTGTTTTCGGCTCGCGGAATCTCGAATGGACAATGGTGGCGAAATGGTAAAAGCCATATTGACGAAACGGAACTTTGGGAAAAAACAGGCGATAATTACAGACGAATTTCTCAGCGTGGTGCGAAGCAACTTTGGACAATGCCAAGTCCCGACGGCTCAAAAGTTTATTTTGTTTCCGACCGTGATGGAACACAAAATATCTGGTCGCTTGGAGCAAGCAATACTCAAACACAACTGACGAATTTTAAGAATGGCAGAGTTCTCTGGGCAAATATTTCTTACGATGGACGAGAGATAGTTTTTGAGAGAGATTTCAAAATTTGGAAGATGGATACGGCAAACGGAAAGGCTTCTGTATTGCCGATAAATCTTCGTGGAAGTGCGGCAACTCAACTTGTTGAAGACATAAATCTTTCAAATCAAATATCTGAGTTTTCGCTTTCGCCCGACGGCAAAAAAGTTGTCGCAGTTGCTCACGGCGAAGTTTTTGCGGCAACGGCTGACGAGGGCGGCGAAGCGGTTCGAGTTACGGAAACTGCCGCTCCCGAATCTTTTGCAACATGGTCAAACGACAGCAAAAAAGTTGCTTATTCATCAGAACGAAGCGGAAAATATCAGCTTTTTGAATACGATTTTGCAACCGAAACCGAAATACAGATCACAAATATCGGCAACGATTATTCGCCCGTCTATTCATCCGACGGAAAATATATCGCATTCATCCGCAGCGGACGTGAAATCTGGCTTTATGACCGTGAGAAAAAATCGGAACGAAAACTCGCCAACACATTTACGGATAAACCGCCACTCATCGGCAAACGCACATTTACATTTTCGCCCGACAATAAATGGTTAGCGTTTTTAACCTTGTCGCCCGAAAATCGTTCTTATACAAATGTTACGGTCGCTTCGGTTGAAAAATCGGAAGTGAAACCGATAAGTTTTATCGCCAATTCTTTCAGCGGAACGGTTTCGTGGAGTCCCGACAGTGAATATATTTTGTTCGACACACAACAACGAACCGAATCACCTTCGCTGGCAAAAGTTACCTTAAAACTTCGCACGCCAAAATTTGATGAAGACAAATTTCGTGGATTATTTGAACAAGAAAATCCGCAGGAAAAGCCAAAACCGAGTCCAAGCCCGAGCGTTTCGCCGACTCCTGCGGAAGAACTGGATGTAGTAAAAACTCCAACTCCGACACCAAACGGAACAGCAGTTGGAACTCCAAAAACTATTGACAAAAAAGATGATAAGAAACCTTTTGAAATTGACTTTGAAGAGATCCGCAAACGCTTGAGCCTTTTAGACACAGGCGTTGACATCAATGAACACGCCATTAGTCCCGACGGAAAAACTTTACTCGTTACAGCATCCGCCGAAGGAAGTTTTAATCTTTACACAATTTCGCTCGAAGAATTAGAAAGAAATCGCTCGGCAAAACAGATCACTTCGTCGCCAACTTTCAAATCCGACGCACAATTTTCGCCAAATAGTTCCGAAGTTTATTATTTAGAAAATGGTCGCATTCAAATCGTTAATTTAGGACGAGGAAATGTCCGTCCGCTTTCATTAAATATGCGTATGAAAGTGAATTTTGCCGACGAGAAAATGGAGATTTTTAATCAAGGTTGGCGATATATGCGAGATCATTTTTATGATGAAAAATATCACGGAGCAGATTGGAATGCAGTTTACAGAACTTATGAACCGCTTATCCGTGGCTCAAAAAACAGTGATGAAATGCGTCGTTTGATGAATCTGATGGTCGGCGAATTAAACGCTTCGCACCTTGGAGTTTCGGGATCTTCAGGTTTTCGCGGAACACCGATCGGCAGATTAGGACTGCGTTTTGACCGTTTGGAATATGAAAATAACGGACGATTAAAAATCACCGAAATTATTGATTTGACTCCCGCCGCAGTTTCAAAAGAAATCAAGGTCGGCGATTATTTATTGAGCATTGATAAGAAGAAAATTGATGGCTCGACGAACATTAATGAACTGCTTGAAGGAAAGGTTGGCAACCGCGTTGAACTCGAAATTTCTTCAAACGTAAATGGTTCAAACAAACAAAAAATCGTCGTTAAACCGATCAGCACAGGTGCGGAAAAATATCTTTTATATCGCCAATGGGTTGAAGAAAACCGCAAATATGTCGAACGCATAAGTGGCGGAAAACTTGGTTACATACACTTGCCTGATATGGGTTCGGGAACTCTTGCACAGGTTTACATAGACCTCGACGCACAAAACCAGCAAAAACAAGGCGTGGTCGTTGACGTTCGCAATAACAACGGCGGATTTATCAATCCTTATGTAATTGATATTTTCGCAAGACAAGGCTATTTAACAATGCAGGAACGCGGACTCTGGCAAATGCCTTCAAGAAGTGCTTTGGGTCAAAGAGCCTTAGAACGCCCGACAATTCTCGTTACAAATCAACATTCGCTCTCCGATGCCGAAGACCTAACCGAAGGTTA
>JBGTHN010000061.1:0-6313 GCA_041746235.1 Pyrinomonadaceae bacterium
AGATCGCACGTTCGCGTCCACGCAAAGCCGGAGTTAGACTTGCGTGAGCGATGCGAACTACACGTATTTTTTCAGTTTCCGTCTTTTTGTTTGTTTCATTTGAAAACACAGTTTGTCTGATCGAGTCGGTCTGATCTAATTCTAAATTTGAACGAAATTCAAGCAATGTTTATTCTCCTTAAACAGTTCTTCGACGAGTTCCAATTGGCAAAGTCGAACTCGGTTGAAAGATCTCGTTTGAAACATTTACAGGTGCGATCTCACCAAGGAATTTCATAATTCTCGAATCAAAAACTTCACGATTAAATTTCTCTGCATGTCGTCTTAAGTTCAGTCGATTCCACGAAAGACTTTCAAAATTTTCGATCGCTTCAATTACTGAATCCGTCGTTTGTTCATCAAAGAAAACTCCTGTTTCATTCTCAATAACCGTTTCGGTCGCACCGCCGCTTCGAAAAGCGATAACGGGTCGTCCCGAAGCATTTATTTCAAGCGGTGTCATCCCAAAATCTTCTTCGCCCGGAAATATCAAAGCACGGCAACGACTCGCATATTTATTAACAACTTCATCAGATTGTCGCCCAAGAAATCTCGTTTTCTTTCCCGCAATTTTTTCGAGTTTTTCGCGGGCAACACCATCGCCGATAACAACCAGCGGACGGTCTAATTTTTTGCAGGCTTCGATTGCCAGATCAAGACGTTTATATGGAGCGAGACGCGACAGAATCAAATAATAATCTTCATCAGGTTCGTCATAAATAAATCTTTCAACCTCGATCGGCGGCGGAATTACCGTCGCGTCACGTCCGTAGCATTCTTTTATCCTTTCGGCGACAACTTTTGAATTGGCAATGTAATGATCGGGTTGTTTCGCCGCCCGCAGATCCCAGTGTTTCAAACCTTTCATCAAAACAGGCAGAAGTGCTTTTTTTAATCCGCCAAATTCCTCGCGTTCGGCATAAGACTTATAACGCCAAACCCAACGCATCGGCGTGTGACAATAGCAAATATGCACCGCACCTTTTTTCTTGCGAACACCTTTCGCATAACCCGAAGTGCTGCTGATTATCAGATCATATTCGGACAGATCAAGACTTTCGACCGCCAATGGATAAAGCATAAAAAAGTGTCTGTGATTCCGCAGATTTATTGGAAGATTCTGCATCCACGAAGTCCTTGCCATTTTCTTTTGCAAAGCGGTTGCAGAACCATTTCTTTGGTCAACGGTTGTGAACATCGGTGCGTTCGGAAAAAGCAATTGTAACTGTTCGGCAACTTTTTCCGCTCCACCCATCTGGATAAAATAATCGTGAACTAATGCAATTTTAGACATATTTCTTTATTTCTCCTGCACTCGAAATCTGTTGCTCAAGACCTTCGTCAACAACAGATCGGCAGAAAAAATCCTCCAAATCTGTAATAAATTTTTCAGCGTTTAACTTTTCGGCGACAACTTCTTTTCCTCGTTCTGTAAATCTCTGCTTGAGTTCGGTGTTTTGGCTGAGTTCAATAATTGAGGTTTTTAATTTTTCTTCATCACCAAAAGGCACGACAAAACCGTTAACCCAATGCTCGATCATCTCCTTCGTTCCGCCTGCATCCGTAGCAATAACAGGCGTTCCGCAAGCCATCGCCTCAATTCCGACAACAACAAGTGCTTCGCTTTTTGAATTCACGACCAAAACATCCAAAGCCTGCATAATTGCGGGAACATCGTTTCTTAAACCGAGAAGTTTTACCCGCTCTCTCAAGCCCAATTCTTTTATTGAATTTTTGATTTTTTGGAGATATTCGTGGTCTTGATTGAACATCGGTTTGCCGACGATCAGTAGAGTTGACGAAGGACATTTTTCCAGCGTTTCCGCAAATGTTTTAACGAGTTCGAGCTGACCTTTTCGCGGTGTGATCTGACCGACAATTCCCAACACATATTCGCTTTCGGATAGATCAAATTCTCCTCTGATCTTTGTGCGATTAGCGGGATCAAATTCAAACTTTTCGAGTTCAATTGCATTGTGAACAACCCGCAAAGGAACATTTTTGCCAATAAGTTTTAGCAGTTTTCCATAAAAACTGTCGGCAGTTGCCTGCGACGCGGAGATGAGACGGGTTCTTTTTGAAAATGCAACAAAAAGCCGGATAGATGTGCTGATCGGATGAGTTTTTAATTCATCCTGCAAATGCCAGAAAACCGGAATTTTCGTCCCGATTGTCGCCGAAGTTGCGACCAATCCTGCACGAATGCTATTAGCGTGAATCAAATCGGGTTTTTCATCCAAAATCTCTTTTCGCAATTGTTTCATCGTGCGAAAAAAAGAAATTAGATACGTAAAAAGCCGATCAATTCGCCACGTAAAACGTGCTTCAAGCGTCTGCACAGTTTTGCAAGGAATTTTCAGTTCCCGCATTTCGTCAGCCAAACCGCCCTCTCCGGGACACACGGCAACAGGTGTAAACCGCGTTCGGTTTAACTTTTTGAGCATTAAAAGCAGAATGTTTTCCGCTCCGCTGACTTCTCCTGTATGACTGTAAAAAAGTATCTTCATTTTTTTCTATGTGTATGGCGGCTTAATTATTTTTTTAATTGGAAAATAAGCATTTGAAACCTTGGCGATAAATCGCAAAAGGTTGTCATTTCTGCCCAAAGGAACACGCCAACGCGAATAAGGCGTATTCTTCCCGTTCCAGACAGACCACGCCGCCTGATAACCGCATTCCTCACTAAGTTTTTCGGTTACAAGGTTGCAATCGCCATAAGGGTAAGCGAGCAGATCAATTTCATTTCCGGTAATTTCTTCGAGAATTTTCTTCGATTCGGTAAGTTCAAAAACTGCTTCATCTTTGGACATTTTTGAAAAATGTTTGTGATAAAGTCCGTGTGAACCGATAGTTATAAGCGGATGTGCGGCGAGAGTTTTTAATTCTTCTTTCGATAAATAACCTTCATCACCAATAAAACCTGCCACGGCAAATAAAGTCATCGGCAGATTATATTTTTCGAGCAAAGGCAGAGCGACAGTTAAATTATCCTGAAAACCATCATCGAATGTGATCGCAAAAAGATTTGCTTTGTCGGGTTCTGAAAGTAGTTTTTTAAGCGTAACAACTCGTTCCGCACGTTTAGAGAGCCACGCTAAATGGCTTTCAAATTTCTCGGGCGAAATATCAATATTTGACGGTAAAGACACCTCCGGTGTGCTTATCGTGTGATAGACGATTACTTTGTGCATTTTCTTGTAGTTCTTACAAATGCACAAAATAAGGGGATTTCCAGATTTTGTATTTATTTATTTGAGAAAGGTATTTTATTTAGACCAATAACATTAAATACGAATAGATCAAGTTTTTTAATCAAATTAAATCGGTTAAAATGCTTTTTTAACAACCAATAAATTTATGAGCAAGACATTTCCAAAACCAAACTTAGTTCCTTTAAATTTTCGTTACATCAAAGATGAAGCGGAACAGAAAAAACGTGCTGAAGAATTTTATCAAAATTTGAATTCACGCCGAACCGTGCGGGATTTTTCCGATAAAGACGTTCCGTTTGAGATAATTGAAAAAGCTATTTTGACTGCCGGAACAGCACCATCGGGAGCTCATATGCAACCTTGGCGTTTTGTTGTTGTGCAGGACGCGGAAGTTAAAAGCAAAATTCGTGAAGCGGCGGAAGCGGAAGAATTTGAAAGCTATCACAAGCGTATGTCGGATAAATGGCTCAGACGACTTGCCCCTTTAGGAACGGACGAACATAAACCATTTCTTGAAATTGCACCTTATTTAATAATCGTTTTTCGCATCAATTCAATTGAAGAAGACGGCGAAAAAGAACCGACTTATTATTCGCAGGAATCTGTTGGAATTGCTGTCGGAATGTTACTTTCGGCTTTGCACAATTCAGGACTTGCAACTTTGACGCATACACCTTCGCCGATGAAATTTCTACAGGAAATCCTTGAGCGTCCAAAAAATGAAGTTCCGTTTGTTTTAATTCCCGTCGGCTATCCGGCGGAAGATGCGAAAGTTCCCGATCTTAAACGCAAGACGCTTGATGAAATTATGACCGTTATTTAATTTTTTTGCTGATTAAACATTTCTTGATGTAAGATTAAACATAAAAATTTAACCTCGTGAACAAAACTGCTCAGAAAAAATTAAAATCCGAATTTTCAGCGAAATCTTTGGGAAGAGACGATGCTGACCTTATCAAAGCGTGTCAAAAAGGCGATGAAACGGCTTGGAATGACCTCGTTGAACGCTATCAACGACTCGTTTTTGCAATTCCGAGACGTTCGGGTTTGAGCGAATCACAAGCGGCGGATATTTTGCAAGAAGTTTTTTTGACGCTTTTCCAAAAACTTGATGAGATCGAACAACCCGACAGAATCCGTTCGTGGCTCGTAACGACTGCAAAGTTTAAAACATGGGGATTGGTTCGCGGCGAAAAAGGTTTTTATTCGCCCGATACGGAAGAAGAATTGGAATATGAATTGGCAAGTTTAACAGATGATTCACCGCTTGCCGAAGATAATTTGATTCAACTCGAAGAACAACACAAAATCAGAACAGCTTTGAAAAAACTGGAAGAAAGATGCCAACAGATTCTTTCGATGATCTATTTGACCGCACCTGCAGCAAGTTATGCGGAAGTTGCCGAAGCGATCGGCGTTGGAGCAACAAGCATCAGCCCTTTGCGTTCACGTTGTTTGAAGAAGTTGGAGAAGATTTTGACGAAGTAGCTGTATAGAAAGAAGAATTCCGCAAAGGTGCAAAGATCGCAAAGCAAGAGTTATTTTGAAGAAAATGGGGAATGCAAAACCAACGATTTGAATAAAATTCACTTTTTTGAACTTTTTTATTTTTTTTGTCTTTTCCTTGCAAAAATCCGCACTGTTAGTGTGTAGAGAGGAAAACAACAAAATGATTTTAGGAAACACAATGAAAAATTCGGACGATAACATCAAAAGAATCATTACTTTAATGCAATTAGACGATTCGGTTGACGCTCCCGCAGATGCGATCAAATGGTCAAAAAATATATTTCGTTCGAGAGTTGCAGAACCGAAAAGATCAATGGTCGAAACAGTTTTGGCAGTTTTGCAAATGGATCTGTCACCGAACAAAGCAGCCTTCGGCGAGCGTTCAGTTTCTACAACGCAAACCCGACAGATGCTTTTTGAAGCAAATGAAAATAGTATTGATCTGAGAATCTCATCGGACGAAAATGGTTTTGCACTTAAAGGTCAAATTTTGGGCGAAGGTTTTGAAAACACAACAGTTAAGATAGGCGAATTTGAAACAAAAACGAATGATCTAAGCGAATTCAAATTTGAAAATATCACAAGCGGAAATTATGACTTGATTCTAAAATCTGATGAAAAAGAAATCGTCTTAAAAGGAATTGAATTAGATTAAACAAGTTCTCTGATTAAGAGAAGAACAAGGGGGTAAAAAGGCGAAGAGTCGTAAAAAACTTTTCGTCTTTTTTTTGGGTTATAATAAGAATCTATGCTTCGCCAAAAACTTGCAGAAAATCTAGTTTCCGCCAAAAATGAAACCGAAAGAAAAGGTCTGCTCAAAAAAAACAATGACAAAGCAGACATAGAATTGGCGTGGCATTTGAAAGAAATTTGTTATGACTCATGGAAAAGTGAGCCGAGCATCGCCCGAAAAACCGCAACTGCATTAAAAACTCTGACAAACTTTAATTCCGACGAAGAGATCGAAGCCATTTTATTTTTGGTTTCAGGCATTTCTGAGTTAACAAAAGGAAACCTGAAAAAAACGATCGAAAATCTTGATAGATCGGCTCAAGTTTTCAAACAGATCGGCAAAGAACTCGAATCGGCGAACACTCAAGTTGCCAAACTTATTCCTCTGGCACTTTTGGGGAAATATGACGAGGCGATCAAATGCGGTAAAAAATCTTTGAAAATTTTTGAGCGATTTGGTGACGAACTTTCAGCCGGAAAAGTTGAGAATAATCTCGGAAATATCGTTGCCCGTCAGGATGGAATTTTGAAAGCCGAAAAATATCATTTATCGGCGATGCGGCGTTTTATCAAGATAAAAGATTATGAAGAACTCGTGATGAGCGAACAGAATCTTGCTGAAAGCTATGCCGATCAGAATAATTTTCGCCAAGCGGAAAAGTATTTTGCTCAAGCGTTAAAATCTGCTCAAAAAGCAAATATGGATTTTATCGAAGCGGAGATCACGGCGAGTTTAGGAAACTTGGCGAATTTTCGCGGCAGATATTCAAAAGCGTTGCGTTACTTGGAAAATGCCCGAAGACAGTTTGAAACTCTGAACA
>JBGTHN010000062.1:0-4597 GCA_041746235.1 Pyrinomonadaceae bacterium
AATATAATATTGAAATTAAAGACTATGGTTGTTTAGTTTCAAGCAATCTCGTTGAATACATAAAAGGTTATAACGAAATCTCAAAGCCGGAAATAAAAAGAAAATTCAAATTAGACCTCTGATTGTTTTTTGTTCAAATAATTCACACAAATTTTACAAACATTTTATTGAGTTTTTTACTCTTTTATGATAGTTTCATAGGCGAAACACTATTTCATATTCAAACAAAAAGGAGTAAAAAATATGTATAGAAAAATTGAGGATTTCGAACGTGATTGGAAATATGAAGTTGACCAAACAACTAAACTTTTGAAGAATTTAACTGATGAATCATTGAGTCAAAAAGTTACCGAAGATGGACGTGAACTTGGATTTATAGCGTGGCATTTATCGCAGACAATGGAAGAGATGCTGAAACTTGCGGGTTTGGAAATTGATGCACCGAGTTCCGAAACGGAATGTCCGACGAGTGCAAGCGAAATTGTAAAAACATTTGAAACTGCGGGGAATTCTGTTCTCAAACAAGTCAAAGAAAATTGGACGGATGAAACGCTTGAACAGGAAGACGAAATGTATGGCGAAACGTGGAAACGTGGTTTGACCTTGCTTTATCTGATGCTTCATCAATCACATCATCGCGGACAGGTAACGGTTTTGATGCGACAGGCAGGCTTAAAAGTCGTTGGAGTTTACGGTCCCGCCAAAGAAGAATGGGAAGAAAAAGGAATGCCTGCAATGGCTTAGAAACTGATAGCTGATAACTGATAAAAGAGTCTGTTAGTTCTGTGTATTTGAAAAAATCACACGGAACTAATAGACTCTTTTTTTCCAACGCTTATAAGATTTATTGCAACAAAAGGCATCGAAGATTTTGCAGTTAAAAACAGAAAAGCATTTGTGTAAATCATTGCTTCACTAAATTTTAAATAATAAAATTCAAGTTATATGAAGTTTACAATTTTAAGCCACGCAGGAATGTTGGTTGAAGACAAAGGTCGTTCGATCTTGTTTGATCCGTGGCTGATCGGTTCTTGTTACTGGCGTAGTTGGTGGAATTTCCCAGAGATAAGTCGTTCTGCGATAAAAGACATAAAGCCTGATTATATCTATCTGACGCATCTTCATTGGGATCATTTTCACGCTCCTTCTCTGCGACTGTTTGATGAAAATGTAAAATATCTCGTTCCGAAAATTCCCGGCACACGTATGGTCAAAGACCTGCGTTCGATCAAGCGTAAAAATATTGTCGAAATTCCACATGGTGGAAAATTTGAATTGTGGGATGATTGTTTTCTTCATTCGTTCCAATTCGGACTTTTTTCAGCCGACTCGATCTGCGTTGTTAGCGACGGCAAAACGACTCTTTTTAATGCCAACGATTGTAAAACTTTCGGCTTACCGCTTCGTCAAATTACCAAGCGTTTTCCGAAAGTAGATTTTTGTTTCCGCAGTCATTCGAGTGCAACACCGATTCCTTATACAGTAAAAGACTACAAACAAAAATTTCCGACCGTTCGCACGCAATCTAATTATATCGAAGAATTTACCAGTTTTTGTTTGGGAGTTAATGCACGTTACGCAATTCCTTTTGCGAGCAATCATTGTTTTTTGCACAAGGACACATACAAATTTAATGATACGGGCGTTAATCCGCAGATGGTCGCCGATCATTTTAATTCTGATTCGATCGCCAAAGAGAAAGGTAGCGAATGTGTGGTTATGATTCCCGGAAGCAGTTGGAGCAAAAAAGAAGGCTTCAAATTGCTGGATTTTGATTATAACGATAAAGATCGAATTGTTGCAGAAATGCGGGAAAAATATGCCGATAAATATAATAAACAATATGAATTGGAAGCAAATACGGAAGGTAATTTCAAATTATTTACCCGCTATTTCACAAAATTCTTAGACAGCGTTCCGTCGCTTGTCCGCAAAAAAATTCTACCGCAGATTTTGTTCCACGTAATTGAAAGCAAAGAAGATAAATACTGGTTAATTGATCCGTCAAATAAAATTATCGCCGAAGCGACATCCGATACGGAAACAGACCTTGTTATCAGCGTTCCGGCAATTGTCTTAAATGATTGCGTCCGTCGCCGTATGTTTTCGGTTTGGGGTGCTTCAAAGCGTCTGGAGGTTGAGATAAAACGCGGCGGACTTTCGCAATTAACCGCACTTTTTAGCCTTTTAGATTTTTACGAAAATGAAGGATTGCCTTTGAAAAATAATTTTAAACGAAGAGATTTCGGCATCTGGCTTTCGCGTTGGCGTGAATTTGTTGAAGCCGTCCGATTAGTTTTGGTTTATAAAGTTTTTCGTAAAAAATTTGTTGTCAGCGAACTCTACTTAAAACCGCAGGAAAAAAGTTAAAGCATTAAACCGATATTGAAACATAATGAGCGAAAGTAAAATCGAAAGAAACTGTGATTTTTGCGGTTCACAAAATAAGAAATTCATCAAAGAAGAGAAAGGTTATCCGATCTCCAAATGTCTCGAATGTTCCTTGATCTACGTCAATCAAATTCCAGAGGTAAATGATGGCAAAGTTATTGGCGAATATTATGTTGATGAACGTAGCGAGATCGAAACAAATCGTCTGCGTTATCGGGATGTCGTCAAATTCTTGATTAATGAAGTCAATCAGTTTCGCCCGAATAAAGGAAAACTTCTTGATGTCGGATGCGGTTACGGTTTCTTTTTGGTTGAAGCAAAACAGAATGATTGGGAAGTTTTCGGAACTGATCTGTCAGAAGTTGCGGTCGAATATGTTCGCGATCATCACAAAATACCGCAAGTTTATTGCACGAGTCTGACCGATGAAAATCTTTCCGCACAAAAATTCGATGTTATAAATATGACCAATGTTCTTGAACACGTTCCATCGCCGACGGAAATACTGACCGATTGCCGCGAACTTTTAAATGATGAAGGCTTATTGCTTATTCGTGTTCCGAATATGGATTTTCATAATATAATCAAAAGGTTCGTCTTTATTTTAAAAGCTGTTGGTGTAAAAAAAGGAGGCGATTTAACTTATCTCGCATCACCGCCTCCATTGCACTTGATTGGATTTACATCAAAGACATTGCGGCAGTATTTTAAAAAGATCGGTTTGAAAACAATTGAAATAAAACCGTCTAAACTTAGTTCATCAGATCAGGAAAGTTTTATTTACAAGATATTTGAATCCTTTATCAATGTGCTTTATAAAATTTCGTTCGGACGCATAAATCTTTCACCAACCATTTTGGCAATTGCTGAAAAACGCAACTAGGTTTTTAAATATTGTGGTGAAATCCAAAGAGAGTTTATTGAATCGGGTTTGAAAAAATCGCCTTTCAATAATAAACTCTCTTTTTTCTTTTTAAAGCCAATTTCAATAATAAGTGAGCAATTATAAAAATGAATCAACTTGAAATCACACCTGAACTGATCGAAGAACACGGAATTTCCTCTGAAGAATATGAACGCATCAAGGAAATTATGGGACGCGAACCGAATTTTACGGAACTCGGCGTTTTTAGTGTAATGTGGTCGGAGCATTGTTCATACAAATCTTCGCGTGTGCATTTGAAGCGTCTGCCGACGACGGGAGAACGTGTAATTGTTCCGCCGGGTGAAAATGCAGGCGTAGTTGATATTGGCGACGGTTGGTGCGTGGCATTTAAGGTTGAATCACATAATCATCCAAGTTTTATCGAACCGTTTCAAGGTGCGGCAACCGGAGTCGGCGGAATTCTGCGGGACGTTTTCACAATGGGGGCAAGACCGATCGCGGCAATGAATTCGCTAAGATTCGGACATCTTGACCACGAAAAACACGGCAATCGTAATAAATCAATTTTGAAAGGTGTTGTTGAAGGAATCGCACATTACGGTAATTGTTTAACAGCGGATGAAAGATTAGTTATAAATGATGAAGATGGGACGTATTGGACAACTATCGGAGATTTTTGCGAAAAATTTGCTCGTGGTGAAAACTCCGCAACGCAAGATATTGAAAAAGAAAATATCTATACACTTTCATTTGATACAGAACTAAATAAAACTGTCTGGAAGCCTATTAATAAAGTATTTAAGCGACAAACGGAAAAACTACTTAAATTAAAAACAGATAAAGGTCGGACTCTGAAAATGACCGAGGATCATTTGGCTTTATTTTATGAAGATAAGCAGATAAAAACAAAATCGGCAAAGGAGTTGAAAATTGGCGATAGAATTCCGATTTCTACACAATGGACAAGCCCTGAACTTGCTGAATCACAGTTAGACTTAATAAAACTTCTTGGTAATAAACGTGATGATATTTGGGTTTGTTATGAATTTGAAGATTCGTTAATGCCATCGGTTATGTTGGAAATGAGGAGTTTAGTTACGACAGCAACTGACCGACATAAATATAGAGAAAAAGGTCGCTATCCTTTGAAAACTTATCTCGAATTAGAAAAGAAATTCAACTTAAATCGCCAAAATGCGAAACTTCGTCTTAGAAGCGGAAAAGCTAACGAAATCCCTGTAATAATTGATATTGATAAGGATTTTTCAAGATTGCTTGGTTACTATTTAGCCGAAGGTTGTACATCTAAAAATGGCACGA
>JBGTHN010000063.1:0-3130 GCA_041746235.1 Pyrinomonadaceae bacterium
TGACAACCTGTTCGTGCGGTTTTAAGTCTTTCCAAACTTCTTGACCTTCTGCTTTTACGCGAACCGCCGCAACAAAATCTTTCGCAACTTGATAATTAACGTCCGCTTCCAGCAAAGCCATCCGAATCTCACGCAACGCAACATCTACGTGTTCAGGCGTTAGCTTGCCTTGACCACGCAAATTCTTTAACGATTGCTTTAATTTATCCGATAATGACTCAAACATATAAACACACTTCTGCTAGTAAAGCCGAAACTATAAATACTAATGATAAAGGGCGGAAGTGTCAAGAATGGTAAGGCTTTTTAAAATAACGGAATACCAGTAACTTATTGCAATTATGACGATAAAAATTATTTCTTCAAATACTCACGAAAAACCCAATCAGCTTGTTTTGCTTTTGAATGACATTCGGCACAATTTCCAACCGTTTCACGTTTTTGCATTTGCAAATCTTTGCCGTCAAAAACAAAAAATTCCCAATCGCCTGTTTTTTCGCTAAAACCTTTCTCGCGTTTGACCATTGCGATAACAGTATCAGGTATTTCGCTTGCTTCAGTTTTGTTCTTTTCACGGACGATTATTGAACCGACTGGAAAATTTGGACTATCTTTTTCAATTTCGACTTTTGCCAAATCGTTGGCATAAACGTATCCAAAAGAAAACAAACTATGTTCCGTTGAATCAAAATCATCTTTTTTATCAAGAGTTTTGAAAAGGTTCTTTATTCCTTTTCCAAGTTTTGAAAAGTAATGAGCTAAATCGTTTTTATTTTTCTCAGACCTGAGATTAAATGGCTGAGTATCTCAACCATCTGAAAAATCAAGCGTTATTTCAACTCTTATCGGTTCATTATTGATCTTTGTCCAAGTCTTATAATCCGCAATTTCTTTTACAAATTCATCATTTTCCGCATTAGCCGAAAAGTTCGGAGCAAATCCTAAAATGGTTACAACCAACCCAAATAAAATAGATGTTGCGAGAATTTTTATTTTATTTTTCGACATTTATACTTTCTCCTCGTGAAAATAACTTTAATCAATCATTGAATCATCTGCACCGTCGGGAACAACCCATAATCTAGTGCGGATTTCTTTTTCTGTGCCACCATTTACAAAAACGATTCTATCAGTTTCAAAGCGTCTAAAATTTATTTGGTTTCTAATAAATTTCTCACGAGTTGCGATCTGTCTCTGTGAACCGTAATTGACAATATAGCCCGTTGCATCTGGATTATTTTGCAGTTCAACAAAATACGCATCGAGTCTGGCTTTCATATCGCCATTTGGTATATTTCCAAATTCATCAACAAGCATTGGTGGCACTCCACAAAACGGTATTCCAGATTCCGAAATGCTGGTTACACATTCTCCTCCTGCATCAACATTAGCTGTAACTGTTACTGTTTCATCATCATCAGTTTTAACAACTAAAGTCTTTGTGCCTTGTCCTTCAATTATTGTGCCTCTATCAATTTCCCAATTGATCTTGATCTTATCCTCATCAACATTGCCGCCTTTAATAGTTAAAATAAAGGTTTGAGTTTCGCCCGGTTGAACTGCTGATGCCGGACCTGTAATCAAAATGTCCGGGCATTTTATTTCCTCTTTGCCATCTTCGTCTTGTGCAATTACAGAAAAACTAAACAATAATAGAATCAACGAGGTATAAATAAGTCTTTTCATTAGGAAAACTCCTTTTGGTTTTTACTTAAAATACTCCTTTCCTAAAAAAAAATCCATATTTTTTTGTGAAACGCTTGTTTCACACTTGCAACAAAATACAACTTATGTTAGATTTGTTTCATCAATGCAACATAATGCCTTTGACGGTAGGCAGTTAGCATTTAGAAAGCGAGAAATAACTTTAAGGCTATCAAAGATTTATACATTTTTAGGAGAAAGTGAATTATGAAATCTACAAACAGACCAAAAATCAATCCATTAAGCAGAGTCCCAAGACAGCAAAGACTAGTGATGGCAATTCGCGGTGGTGCGGGTGTTGGAAAAAGTCATTTTGTAAGTTCGATGTCAGAAGCAGGTTTGGGGCGACTTTGTATTTTTGACACGGAGCGAAAAGGCAGACTTCTACGCGGAGTCGGCGATAGATTTGACGCTTTGGAGATCGAACATACAGACGAATTGCCCGAATTTATTGATTGGGCATTGAGCGGCGAAGGACAGGAGCAGAATTATGGTTGTTATGCACTTGATTCGTGGGCAGCATATTTTAGTGCAAAGCACTCGGAAATGCTTGAGGCAGTAAGAGAAAAAACGGGCGACCCTTTGGCACAGCCATCTTCGGAAGAATTAGCGGCTGACCAGATGATCTTGCAAAATGTCCTTCGCAAACTTTGTATCGAAAGCGGAAAATGTGTCGTTATCGCCGATCAGATTCCGGCAAAAGGAAAGGAATCAAAAGAAGATAACGAGATCGGACGAGTTCTGCCGATGACGGCAAGCGGCTTAGAATATTTTGTTGATGTGATGGTTGAAATTTCAATGCAGGAACGCGACGGTGAAATTGTTCGTGTGTTTCAAATTGTGAAATCCAATTCACCTGCTTTTGAAGTCGGTTTTGAAATGACCGGAAATATCGGTTTCAAAGATTTCTTAGCACATATGAAAAGCGAATCGGCTTTCGAACTTGGGTTTGATAAACCTAAGAAATTGGAAGTTGATGAATTTATCGAAGAGAAAACACCTCTGACATTAGTTAGAAACGAAATGACGATCGAGCAGTTGATCGAAAATGCCGAGAAGAACGGCTTTAAGAAAGCGGATGTTGTTACGGGTGCGAGAATTTATCATAATCAACCGAACATTTATCATTTAACTAATGAGCAAATCATTGATCTTGATAAACGTATGACGGCGAGAGTTGAGAAAACAAAATCGCAAGAAACAGAACAAAAAACGAAGAAAAAAGTTGCGTAAAAAGTTTGCTTTAACGAGCAAAAGCGTTTTGAGTTCGAGGTTTTGAGAGGTTTTGAAGGTAAGTCGCTTGAAGTCTTGAACTCGAAACGTGAAAATTTCTAAGGAATGTAAATTCGCTAAAGTAGGCAAAAAAGCGAAATCGAACAAGGGCAGTAAGGAAAAAGGGGCAAGGAATTCGGGAAAATTCTCTTTG
>JBGTHN010000064.1:0-3002 GCA_041746235.1 Pyrinomonadaceae bacterium
CTGACTTATAACCTTAATTTCATCACTAAAAGTAACAACGACTAATTTATCTTCACGACGCAATTGGTCAACAAATGAAATTGCTGCATCCTGTATTTCATTGATCTTATATTTAGTCGAAGGACTTACATCTAACAATAAAATTACCGTGAACGGACTTTCAACCGACGCAAAATAATCAACTGCTTGCGGAATTCCATTCTCAAAGATCTCAAAGTCATATTCATTCAAATCAGCTATAAATCTGCCTTTAGTATCCAGAACCGAAACCGGAAGCGTAACCAGATTCGTCTCGATATTGATCTCATCATCATCAAAAGGCGAATCCGCCGGTTGCGGAATCACTGCCGTATAAGGCGTAGGTGTCGGGTTACTAACAATTCGCGGGCGTTCTGATTTCTCGGTCTGAGAAAATACGCTTAAACTTAATAAGCTAAGAAACATCAAAGCTACAACAATCTTCTTCATTTTTAATTCTCCAGCAATAAAAGCAAATCCTTTGGTAAACAAGGAGAGTCGAACAGTTATGATTGTAACATTCTCTAATCAGATGCCAAAAACTTTCACCCAAAAACAAAATACTTGATCAATCCGAGCATTCCACCGCCCAAAACGATCCATAAAACATCAACCTTAAATCGTAGCAAAACTGCAAATGAAATAACTCCAATAAATACTGCAAACCAGTTAATTATCTGGCTTTGGTAAATTACTGCAACACCAAAAACGAGTGCTAAATTCAAGATCACACCAACAACCGCCGCCGTAACACCCGATAGAATCGCCTTTAATTTAATGTTGTCCTGGAATTTCTCGATCAAAGGTGCAAATGCAAATATAAAAAAGAAACACGGCAAAAAGGTCGCAAAAGTCGTTAAAAGTGCGGTTAAAACAGCAGAAGAAGTTTGGTCAAAAGTTCCCGGATTATTCCAGCCAGCCATAAAACCGACGAATTGCAAAACCATTATAAGCGGTCCCGGCGTAGTTTCCGCCAAACCAAAACCATCAATCGCCTGTTGTGCCGTCAACCAACCGTAAGAATTTACCGCAATTTGATTAACATAAGCGAGAACTGCATAAGCACCGCCAAAAGTTACAAACGCCGCTTGAGTAAAAAACAAATAAACCTTCATTTGCAAACTTTTCCAACCAAGCGTAAAAATTAAGATCAAAAATGGAATCAACCAAAGTACAAAACAAACTGCAAAAACTTTAACGATGTTTAGTTTGAAGTTGATTTTTCGACTTTGGACTACGGACTTGGGACTTTGGACTTCAGTCTTTGGACTTTGGACTAAGAAGTATCCAAGAATTCCCGCACCTAAAATTATTAACGGAAAAGGAATGTGCAGAAAATAAATTGCTACAAACGCAAGAACAGCGATCGCAATATGCCAATTTGTTTTGAAGGCTCTTTTACCAATTTTCAAAACTGCTTCGACAACGATCGCCACGACAACCGCTTTTACTCCATCTAAAACTGCAGAAATTTGAGGAACTTCGCCAAATCTTGCATAAACATAAGAAAGCCCAAGCAACACAAAGATCGAAGGAATCACAAAAAAAGCACCCGCCGCAATTCCGCCGCGTGTGCCGTGTAAAAGCCAACCGTTATATGTCGCAAGTTGCTGTGCTTCGGGTCCCGGAAGCAACATACAAAAATTTAATGCGTGTTGAAACTTTTCTTCGGAAATCCATTTTTGCCGTTCAACCAATTCGCGGTGCATTATCGCAATCTGTCCTGCCGGACCGCCAAACGAAATAAATCCGAGTTTTATCCAAAATTTTAGTGCATCAATAAATTTCGGTTTATTTTCCATTCAAAATCTCCGTCGCTAAACGATGAAAATTTTGACGTGTTTCTTTGAGGTCAGCAAACGGTAATTCTCTGTTATGCGTGCGGTTGGTTAGCAATATAAAAATGCGTTCTTTTGAAGGCTCAATCCAAAGCGAAGTTCCTGTAAATCCCAAATGTCCGAAACTGTCTTTTGTTAACGATTCGCTCGCAGTCGAATCTTCTGTTTCTGCGAGTTGAAAACCAATCGAACGAGCTTGATTTAAATTTGGTGTAAAATTCGTGCGGAAAAGTTCGCACGTTTCGGGTTTTAGAATAGTGGTTGATTCGGCAAGAAATTGTTGAGCGATTTTAAATACTTCAAAAGCATTTGAAAAAAGTCCAGCGTGTCCTGAAACTCCATTCATAAACCGCGAATTTGCATCGTGAACATCCCCCCAGATCTGATAATCCCGCCAGCCATAGTTTGTAACATCATGCCCTAATTCCTTCCACATTTTGTAATCTCTAGGATCACGAACTCTTAGATCATAACCTAAATCAGTACAAATTTTTCTTTCATAAAAATTTCCAAATTCAGATGCGGCGATAATTGGACGTAAAGGCGTTGGCGGATTGAAAAAAGTTTTTTGTAATTTTAGCGACTGAAAAACTTCAATTATTGAAATTTTATCAAGACTCTTTTCATAAATCTTTTCAATCAAAAAACCAACCATCAAAAAATTCAAATCACTATAAACAACTTTTTCATCTACTGCATTTTTAAGTTTTTCGTTAGCAATAGTTTCTGAAATTTTAGATTTGAAATTTGTAATTAAATAAAAAGGAAGCCAATTTTTAAATCCCGAAGTATGTGTCAACAAATTCAAGATCGTAATTTCCCTTTTCTCATCAATATCAAATTCAGGAGAATATTTCGCAATTTTATCGGATAAATTTATTTCTCCATTTTCAATCAACTTCGCACAAAGCAATCCCGTTACCAAAACTTTTGTCAGAGATGCCAAATCGTAAATCGTATCAAGTTTAGCTTCGATTCTTTCAGGCTCAACAACTGCAAAACCGAGTGCATCTTGCAATTTTATTTCGCCTTTTTCTGCAACAAGATAAACCGCCGATGGAAAATATTTTTCGTCGATTCTTGTTTGTAAAAATTTTGAGATTTCGTTCATTTTAATTTCATCGCAGAGAACGCAGTAAACGCAGA
>JBGTHN010000065.1:0-5663 GCA_041746235.1 Pyrinomonadaceae bacterium
GCCACAATCACGTCCACGTCCGCTTCTCTGAGTTCCTCGAGAAATCTTTTTGGAGGTAG
Source organism: Pyrinomonadaceae bacterium (assembly GCA_041746235.1). GTDB lineage: Bacteria > Acidobacteriota > Blastocatellia > Pyrinomonadales > Pyrinomonadaceae > Aridibacter. Next base: position 60 of record JBGTHN010000065.1, read on the forward strand.
GTCCGGGGCTTCAAATTTCATCCACGCAAAAACCGTCAGGCTGCCATCCTTCCGCTCACCAAGTGACTGCACGGCACTTTCCAAATCTCTTGCGGGTTCCACTCCGGATGCGTGAGATCCAAAACTGCTTGGAAAGCGCTCCGGAAAATCTTCCTTGTTGGTATCACCGTAGAAGTTTGCAATGAGATAAACGGGTGCTTTGGTCTCTGTTCCCAACAACGCGGAAACACTGGTTCCCTCCACTGCGGGTTTGGTGTCAGGACCCAAAAAGGGGTTTAAAATCAGAGGGCTGAGTTCTTTCAACCTGTCGGGAGAAACCTGATTATCGAGATTGCCGAGCAACACAGCGTCGTATTTCAGGTAATTAAAAAACTGGATTACGTTCTCAGACTTGGTCACATAGCTGGCAAAGGAGCCTTCAAGACTGTCCCCCAGGTCCAGCAGAATGACTCTAGCTCCCGTCGTTTCGGCTTCTTTGCGAACTAGGTCCACATAACCGGCGAGGAACTGATAATGTTGAAGCGGGGCGATTCCCTGTAAGTCCAGGGGATAGATATTGCCACGTATTCTGCCGGTGTGCAGAACGATGATGTCCGGTGTTTCCGGAGTCGGCTTTCCACAACCCGAGAAAAATAAATGCGATTAGAAAACTTGCGATAGGTCCGGCGATGGCAATACGAAATTCAGCTTGCGGTGTATCAGGTTCGCGTCGAAGTCTTGCCAAACCGCCAAATGGATGTAATAAAATCTCCAGAACTTCGATACCTTCACGTCGGGCAATAAAAGCGTGGGCAAATTCGTGCAGAAAAATAGAAACAAAAAAAATAAGAATCGCACTTCCGCCAAGAATAAACTTAGCGACATAATTTTCAACAAGTGAGTTTGGGATACTTATTGCACTCAACCAGGTCAAAGCAACAAAAACCAAAAACCAACTGTAATCTATCCGCACAGGAATTCTATAAATATGCGTTAGAGTTAGTTGTTGTTTGAAAAATTTGAGCAAACGATCCATAAAATAAAATAAAATGATTTTTAGATAAAGAAACGGGGCGAAAAAGAAACATCTATTGGTCTCCCTTTCTCCCCGTCTCCTTTTCTCTTTCTCTTTTTCTTATTTTTACACTTCAAAAGGAACTTCAGCATTTTGCAAAATGTTGAGTTCATTACGTGAAACTTTCTCCAACAATTCGGGTTCATCAAACATTTTGACAAGTCCCCGAACCGTTGCATAACGCGGCTCATCGGGAATTATCACAGACAAATTTATAAAGTCGCGTAAGTATTGATCCATTCCCGCAAGCATCGCTCCGCCGCCCGTCATCAAAATTCCACGATCATAAATATCCGCCGCAACTTCCGGTCGAAGTTCGGTTAAAGTGTCTTGTACAACCCGTGAAATTTTCTGAAAAATCTCTTCAACGATCGGATAAATTTCTCCGGCAGTAACCGTTACGGCACTCGGACTTCCCGTTTGAACATCACGTCCGCGAACAAGTGTTTCGGTTTCGGGATTTTCGGGTTTGGTCGCTGTAACAAAATCTTTTTTCAAAGTTTCGGCGGTTTCTTCGCCGATCTGTAATCCGCGATGTCTTCGCAAATGTGTAATTAAAACCTTGTTTATTTCTTCACTTCCGATTCTAACTGAACGCGAATGAGCAATTATCCCTTTCGCAACAACAGCCACATTGGTTGTTCCCGCACCAATGTCAACTACTGCCGAAGCACGTTTATCAGTTGGAATAACTCCTGCACCAAAAGCCGCCGCCAAGCCTTCTTCCATCATATAAACTTTTCCGATGGATGCTTCTTCCGCCGCATTTAATAAAGCTCTTTGTTCAACGTGCGTTACGTCCGAAGTCATACTCATAACGGCTTGTCTGGAAACTTGCGAACCGCCTGTTTTTGCTTGTTTCACAAAATGCGAGAGCATTTTTTTCGTCCGTTCAAAATCTGCGACAACTCCGCCGCTTAAAGGAGCTCTGACAACAATATCGCGTCCTTCACGTCCCTGCATTTCATATGCTTCACGTCCAAACGCAACTATTTCTTCGGTCAATTCATTAACAGCAACTAAAGACGGCTCATCAAAAACCACATCACGCCCTTTCACCGCAATAATAGTGTTCGCCGTTCCCATATCAATTGCCATTGATTCGGTAACAAATTTTTTAAGTGATGAAAAACCCATCATAAGATGTAATTCTTTTTATAAATCTAACTAAACCTTAGTGAAACCAATGGAATTACTTCCAAAAACCAAAAACTACACAGGACATAACTCTAACCAGACATATTTGAAGTTGAGATATTGTAACTCAATTCCATTTAACTTCAAATAGTGAAACGGGCTGTAAGCGGTTTTTTACCTGTAAAGGTTCTCGCTTTTTTATCTGAAAAGGCTCTGTACAAGCCTTTCCGGTCGCTTCACTGATTAATATTTGTCCGCCGAGTGCATTTGACTCTAACCGAGATGCCAAATTTACGGTATCGCCAATCGCTGTGTATTCAGAACGCTGTTCCGAGCCGATATATCCGATTGTCGCAATTCCCGTATGTAATCCGATTCCGGCGGAAATTTCGGGAAACCCGTCGGCTTTTAGCTCGGCATTTAATTTAACCACGCCTCTCTGCATTTCAATCGCAGTTTTTACTGCATTATCGGCATCTTTCGGGGACGGTTTCGGAGCTCCAAAAATTGCCATTATTCCGTCTCCGATATATTTATCAAGCGTTCCGCCGTTTTTAAAAATAATATCCGACATTGCCGAAAAATAACGATTTAATAGTGCGACAACTCGTTCAGGCGTTTCAGTTTCCGCAAAAGCTGTGAAACCGCGTATATCTGCAAATAAAAGCGTGATCGTTTCATTTACTCCGCCGAGTTGAAAAGAATCCGGCTTTTCGAGCAATTGTTTAACCACATATTCGGGCATAAAACGCGAATAATTTGCTCGTGCAACTTCTTCTCTGGCAAGGCGTTTATGACCTTTTATTGTTTCAACGGCAACGGCTGTCTGAGCCGCAACCGCACTAATTAATTCCAAATCATCCTGCGTAAATGGCGAAAAAGGATTAAGCCTGTCTGCATATATAACGCCGTGAACATTGGATTCTGTTACCAAAGGTGCACAAATAGTTGAACGAACGCCTTGTGCAACTATTGATTCTGATCCCGAAAATTTTTCGTCCGTTTTTGCGTCTTGCGATAAAAGTGCCACCTTTTCACGCATAACTTTTTGCGTAATTGTTCGACTGATCGTTGATTTTTCCAAGTCCTTTACGCTTGTTTCTCTTGCTTTTGCAGCAATTGTAACAAGGCTGTAATCCAGAATTTTTCCATCAATCGTTTCATCCGCCAACAAAGCAACGACTCTTTCCGCAGGTGTAACGCGAAAAATTAGATCGGTTGCATTATCAAATATTTGTTCTAAGTCAAAAACCGTGCCAAGCGATTTGCTCATTTCGTAGAGCATCTCCAAAATCTGTGCTTTACGCCGTAATTCCTTGACCTCTTCAGGTGTCGCAATTCCTTCCAACTGCAAATCTTCGGGCGTTATGAATCTTCTATTTGTTGTCGTTTTTGAACTTTTTTCTATTATTTCGTTTGCCGAAATAAAAACCTGTGTATTGCCGAGCGGTTTGTCATCATATTGGACATTTTTCGGAACTTCCGTAATTCCCGAGTGGACTTCCGAAGGAAAATTGCTTTGATGAATTTTTGCCGCATCTTCGGGAGTCGGCGTTCTTAGAGCCTGTGTTTCCGTAGCAAATCCAAACTCTAAATTACTCGTTCCAATTGTGATCCGATCACCAACATTTAAGGTTTTTTCAAGAACCGGCTCGTTATTGACAAAAACTTTATTGACGCTTCGTTTAAGTTCACCATTTTCAAAAACGCCGTCAACCAAAGCGAAACTCGCTAAATCGGAGCGAATGTGTGCGTGCTTACGCGAAACCCTTCGATCATTCAAAACAATGTCGTTTTCCTTCGCCCGTCCAATTGAATAGGTCGAACTCGGATTTAAAGTTAATTCCCAAGTCTTGCCGTTTGCTTCTGTAATTTTTAAAATTGCTTTCACGATAATTAATTGTAAATGGTAAAGCGTAAATGGTAAACAGTTAATAAAAGATGTTAGATTTTAGATGCTGGATTTTAGTTAAAAAAAATCTCTTATCAACTTCTAAAAACTAACCTTCAGCATCTAACAAAATTATGATCTATCTCGATAATAACGCCACGACTCGAATCGCCCCCGAAGTTTACGAAGCGATGATTCCATATTTGACTGAGTTCTACGGTAATCCGTCTTCGGCATATTCTTTCTCAAAATATACGAAAAATGCCATCAGAAGTTCAAGAGAAAATGTCGCCGAATTGCTTGGTGCAAATTCCCCATCTGAAATAGTTTTTACTTCGGGCGGAACAGAAAGCGATAATTGGGCGATTTTTGGAACGCTTGAAGCAAACCGTGATAAAACTCATATAATCACAACACAAGTCGAACACGAAGCTGTCCGCAAAGTTTGTGAAAAACTTGAAGCAAATGGTTTTTCGATCACTTGGCTTGATGTTAATGAACAAGGTTTACTTGATTTAGATCAACTCCGAACTGCTTTAGACGAAAATACTGCGATCGTTTCGATAATGCTTGCCAATAATGAAACGGGAGTTTTATTTCCTGTGACGGAAATCGCTGAAATTGTCAAAGAACATTCAAACGCAATGTTCCATGTTGACGGTGTAAATGCCGTCGGCAAAGTTCCTGTTGATTTAAGAAATACCGAAATAGACCTTTTTTCCATTTCGGGACACAAATTCCACGCTCCAAAAGGAATCGGTGCATTATATGTTCGTGAAGGCGTTAAACTTGCATCAAACTCAATCGGCGGCGGACAGGAATTTGGAATGCGTGCAGGAACGGAAGCCGTTCATCAAATCGTCGGATTAGGAGAAGCGGCAAAATTAACTAAAGATTTTTCCAAAATGGAAGAAGTTCGACGCCTGCGAGATAAATTAGAATCCGAAATTTTGGATAATATTCAAATTTCCAAACTAAACGGCGACAAAGAAAAACGTCTGCCGAACACTTCAAACATTTCCTTTGAAAACTTGAACGGTGAAGCGATTCTCGCCAAATTAAACGATCTCAACGTTTTTGTTTCGACAGGCTCAGCCTGCAACGAAGAAACACACACCGCTTCGCCCGTCCTTAAAGCAATGAATGTTCCCTATTCCCAAGCCATGGGAGCAATTCGTTTTTCGTTAGGAAGATACAACACGGAAGATGAAGTTGACTTTTTTTTGCAAATGCTTCCAAATATAATTCAAGAATTAAACAAGATTTCTTTCTGATATTATACAAATTGCTTAATTTTCACTTAAACGGGACTTTCGCTTGAAATAGAACAAATGCCAAAACAATGCGAAAATCCCATTAAATTCAAAATCCAACTTCTTCAAGGGCGATTCCTTCAGGCTTTTGCATTCCTGCTGAAGATGCTTCAACTAGTCCGAGTGCTTTCATTGCACGAACTGTCAAAAACCCGAAATCATATTCAGATTCCTCATGGCTTGTCCGTAAAAAATGTGGAAAGTGATGA
>JBGTHN010000066.1:0-5221 GCA_041746235.1 Pyrinomonadaceae bacterium
TAAAACAAAAGTTTTAGCAATTATATTTAAACAAGAGGAAGCAATTTTATTATGAGTGATATTAATTTGAAACAAGCAAGACAGATCGTAGATGCGGCACAGAAAAAAGCCGAGGAATTAAACTTGAAAATGGACATCGCGGTGGTTGATGCCGGAGCGAATTTGAAAGCGTTCGTTAGAATGGACGGTGCGTGGCTCGGCAGTATTGACATTGCCATCAAAAAAGCGAAAACCGCGAGATTTTTTGATATGCCGACGGGCGAGATCGGAAAACTTTCTCAGCCAGACAAACCGCTTTACAATATCGAAGTTTCCAACGGCGGTTTGATCTCGTTTCCGGGCGGAATTCCTTTGAAAAACAGCGATGGCGAAGTTATCGGTGCGATCGGAGTTTCCGGCGATTCGGTCGAAAACGATCATACTGTCGCCGAAGCAGGAGTTTCAGCACTCGTTTAAATGACAAAAGATTTTTTTGAAATAACGAATGAACCTCTCGACATCGGCGAAATTGCACGGCGTGTTGTTTTGCCCGAATGTGGTGCAACCGTTACTTTGGACGGTTATGTTCGCCAATTTACGAAGGGACGCGAGACGGAATATCTTGTTTATGAAGGTTACGAACCGATGGCTTTGAAGGAAATGGAAAAGCTGATCGCAAAGGCTCACGAAGAATTTGAAATCTCAAATGTCGGAATCGTTCATCGTTTGGGAAAAATGGAGATCGGCGAAACGAGCGTTGTCATTTCGGTTTCTTCCGCCCATCGTCGAGCCGCTTTTGAATGTTGCGAATGGCTCATCAAAGAATTAAAACGAACTGTGCCAATCTGGAAAAAAGAAGTTTATGCGGACGGCGAAGTTTGGATTGAAGGAGAATAAAAGGATGAAGGATGAAATTTGAAGGATGAAGGATGAATAAAGATGCAATTGTAAATTGAACTGCATTTTTCGTTTCATCCCTCATCCTTCATCCTTTATCCCTTATCCCTCACCCTTTTCCTTTTATGTTTTCTTTTGCTTCGGCGACCAATTTATCGAAATGATTCTCTAAATTTTCGTTCACGCCACGCAATCTTGCGACTACTCTTTCGCCCCATTCTACATATTCGTGTCGTCTTTCGTCCGACCAACCATCGGGCGGATCATTCATAACGTCGGTGATGTTACTGATCTTGTCGCAGAGTTTTAGTTGCTTCGCTTCAATTGATAAATGCGGTGCGTGTTCGACCTGTTTTTGTTTGCGTTCAACTTTCGGCAGAGATTTATCGTCGGTAACTTCCATCACAATTGAGGCGACATTTTCGCCGAACATTTCGGCAATTTCCTCGCGTGTTGTGTCCGTATCTTCAACCGTATCGTGCAAGATCGCCGCGATCAAAGTGTCGTGATCTTCCACCTTTCCGAGATTTGCAAGCAGATTTGCGACTTCCAGAGGATGATTGATATAAGGTGCTTCGTCCTTGCCTTTGCGTGTCTGTCCCGTATGTTTTTTAGCTGCATACGAAGCCGCTTCGATGAGTTTTGATAAATTATTCATATTTTGATTGCTAATTTCTTCATCGCAGATGTCAATTTCTCGACCGCAGATAGCGATTTCTTAACAATAGATGACGATTTCTTGACAGCAGATGTCAATTTCTTGACCGCAGAATTAGATTTCTTTATGTCAAAATGAATTTCTCGACAGCATAATTAGGTTTCCTTATTTGCTAAATCAATTTCTTGACAGCAGAAGTCAATTTCTTTAGAGCAGATAACGATTTCTCGACAGCAGATAACGATTTCTCGACAGCAGATGTCAATTTCTTTACATCCAAAGTCAATTTCTTGACTGACAAAATCAGTTTCTTTTCTGTAAATATCTATTTCACAACTTCTATTTCCAGAGTTTGCTGTCCCGAAATTACATATTCCGATGGAGCGATCTCTTTTTCAAAGAGAATTGTTTCGACGGTTGGTTTGAAACCGCCGACCGTGCGGTTTGTGTTCATTGTGGCGAGAACCGATGGCGGAAGATTCGGCAATTCGTTCGAGCCGATTATCATTCCTTTCGTTACCCGATATGTCTGCACATAAAGTCGGTCGCTCTTTTTGAGAGTGTTTATCAATTCGACCAGATTGGCTAAATTATTTGGAACGAATTGTATATTTGCCACCCTTGCTTGAACGGAATTTCCGTCGCCGACATCAATTTTCAAAGTTCCCGTCGGTGTATTTGCAGGAATCTTGAGCGGAATCTTTTCGGTCAAGATTCTACCTGTGTCGGTTCGTATAAAGGCTTGAATTTCTACTTCGTCGCCTGCCCGAACTTCGGTTTTGTTAAGTTCGATTCTATCCAAAGTCGCCGTTTTGCTTCCGTCAACAGTTGAAATGTCCAAATTTATTCCGCTGATGTCCAAATCTTCAAAACGGCTTTGCATCAGAGTTGCGACGGGAACGACGACTCCGAATGATGCCATACGAACGGCAGAACCGCCTGTGTTTCGGCTTTCGATGGCGATCGGTTTTTGTCCTTTTAATTGAATCTCACCGTCAACTTCAACCGTCAGATCGCCAATATCTCTTTCTTGTGAAGAGATCGCGTTGGTGATGGCGATGTTGATGAGAAGCGGAGTTAAAGTCTCATCATTCATAACCTCAAAATTTAATGTGTCGGTTTGATTTCGGCTCGTTTTCAAGTTTATTTTAACCGGAATCATTTTCGGTGCTTGTCCGAGTTTACCGAAAACTCCCGTCGCACGGTCTTGTGTCATTGTGCCGACCATATCGTGCGGCACGGCTAATTTGAATGAATTATTGATGCTTGGAACGACAACTATCACGCTTGATTCGCTCATCGGCATTTCCGAAACACCGAGGCTCAAGAACGGATGTCCGAACGCATAAACCTTTTCACCGTCACGAAATGTTACCGTTCCGCTTGCCGCCAACGAATAATCGCCGCGTGTTAATTGCATCGTTACCGAAGTTCCGCCGATAAGTGTGTTTTCATTAGCTTTTTTCATCGGCGTAATTTTTGCTCCGCCACCTGCGGCTGAAACGGGCAGAAGTCCGACCTGCATAAGTTGCGGGGCGAATTGATTCAGAGTTTCCTGCGAAAAACCGCTAAAAGTTAAAGGCGTGGCGATCGGTTGAAATGTCTGTCCGGCAAGTGCGTTCAACGCCGGATTTGAACCCGATGTCGCAACGATGGAACTTGAAACATTCGCTTTGCTCGAAAAATTCGGTTTCCAATCGGTCGCCGCTATTTCCGCAAAAGAAAATTTACGCGGAGTTTTTGCCGTCGTTGTTTGATTTTGTTTATTTTCAAAGATCGAGATCATCTGTTCGATGGGCGTGATTCCGCAGATCGCTTCCGATGAAAAAGGAAAGGCATAGGCAATCGCACCGACCAATTTGCCGTTGATATAAACGGGCGAACCACTCATTCCTGCGAAAACTTTTGTTCTGTTCGCTTCGCCGCCCGAAATCTTACCGATGATCATATCTTGTTTCGGACCAACGCCGCTCGGCAGAATTCCAAGTATCTCAACATTAAATTCTTCGGGTTCACTACCGCGAAAAACCGTGCGGGCAGTTCCTTTCATTCCGTCTTTCAATTCGGAAAGCGGAAAAAATTGTTGCTTTGTTGAAGTCTTTTCAAAGTTGCTCTGAACGGTTTTGGCTTGTTTTTGTCCGAGAGCGTTGAGACAAAATGCCGAGATGATTAATACTACTGCCAAAATTTTTATCTTCATAATTATCAAAACTCTTCCTTTTTCTACTGCGGATATGGTAACATTTTAGATAACTTACCGAAAGTCTTTTTTTTATCTAAGGCTTTCAAATTAAGACTCCCGAAATTAGCTTCAAGTTGTATCTTTTCAAAGAAACTTCAAGAAAATACACATAACAATAAAAGAGTTTTTAAATATGAGAAAATTATTACGCCTTTTTAAGAGTTTTTATCGGCTGCTTCTGCCTGTTATCGTTTTGATAGTGATCGCTTTTATCGGTGCGTCGGTTTGGTTCGTCCATTCGACCGCCAATGTCCCGAAATCGGCTTATCTGGTTACACCCGAAAAATACGGACAACTCAGCCCGCGTGGTTCGACCGTAACGGATGAGACTTGGAAAAACCGTGATGGTTCACAAGCACGCGGTTGGTTGCTTCGCGGAAAAAAAGACGCTCCGGCAGTTATTTTGCTCCATCGTTACGGAGCAGACCGTTCCTATATGTTGGATCTGGGCGTAAAATTAAACGAATCAACAGATTTTACGGTTCTGATGCCCGATCTGCGTGGTCACGGAGCAAATCCGCTTATTAAAACAACAACTTTTGGCGGATGCGAAGTAGAAGATACTTTGGCGGCGATAGGTTTCTTAAAAGGTCTTAAAACAGAAGATAACGAAGGTTTAGTCGGAAAAAATATCGGATTTTATGGAGTTGAGATGGGAGCTATAGTCGGGCTTTCCGCCGCTACAAAAGATGAAAGTGTGAAAACCGTTGTTCTGGATTCGATTCCTTCACAAACCGGCGATCTGCTTACGTCGGCAGTTGATAAGCGTTTTCCATTTGCCGGATTTATTACCACAAATATGGCAAAAAGCGGTTCATATCTATATTTTGCGACGGGCTGTTATGAAAGACAGACAGTTTGCGAAATTGCCAAGTTAGTTAAGGACAAAGACGTTTTATTATTAGCCGGTTCAGATAAACCCGCACTGCGGAATTCAACAGCTAATTTGAGCAGTTGTTTCCAACCTCAAACAAACGTGAAATCTTTTACAGACTTAAATCCATCGGGCTTCGATATAAACAACGCTTCAATCGAACAAAGCGAATCTTATGACCAAAAGGTTATATACTTTTTACAATCAACATTAAACGAATAATATTGATTTTTGATAAGTATTCAAGATTTTTTTAATTCTGACGGAAAATATTTCACCCTTGCGGAACTTTTCCGCAGGGTTCCGCAAAATATTCTGAGTGTTCCGCAAAAATTCCGCCGTGTTCCCGAAAAAAATATTCACGTTCCGCAAAAATATATCCGTGTTCCCGAAAAGTTCCGCCGTGTTCCCGAAAAATATATCAGAGGTGATAAAAATATTATCAACCCTGACGAAAAAAATATCGGGAATGACAGAAAATATATTGATTCAAACTAAATGTTTTTTATTTTTATCAATCATTAGAACCTCGCATCTGTGCCGAAAGTGAGCGGATATTGTGTTTATCCAA
>JBGTHN010000067.1:0-26813 GCA_041746235.1 Pyrinomonadaceae bacterium
TCAGTATTGACGACTTCGTAACATTCGCAGACGACTTCTTCCAAGCCTTGCCGGTCAACTATCGTAATAGTTCCGCGCACATTTTTGATCAGTTTGCGCTTCGCCAGTTTTCGAGCGGCGATCGTCACACCTTCGCGGCGAACACCGAGCATATTGGCGATCAATTCGTGCGTCATGATCAATTTGTTGGTTTGGAGCAGATCGTGATTAATGAGCAGCCAGCGGCAAAGCTGTTGTTCGACCGTGTGGAGTCGGTTGCAGACGGCGGTTTGTGAGATTTGTGTCATTAAATACTGCGTATAACGCAATAAAATATTTTGAAAGATGCTGCCCAAACCGAACTCGAATTTCAATGCTTTGGAACTAAGCCGGAAAGCATTTCCCGCACTTTGAACGACGGCACGATTCGGTGTTGTGCTGCCGCCCATAAACAAGGCAATACCGACCAAACCATCGTTTCCAGCCATCCCGATCTCGGCGGTCGAGCCGTTTTCCATAATGTAGAGCAAGGAGATGATCGCTGTCGTTGGAAAATATATGTTTTCGAGTTGTTCGCCCGATTCGTAGATGACTTGACCGAGTTCCAGACTTACCGGTTTAAGATTCGTCTTTAAACGATCAAATTCCTCAGCGGGCAAAGCGGCAAGCAGATGATTTAAACGTGCATCATCGGTATGTTTGGTTTTCGGCATTATTAATTCGGTGATCTGCAAAAATGAAATCGGGTTAAATTTTAATCTTCCACTTACAATACCATAAATAATTAGAATATATGTGCGATAGCACACTAACTATGCAAATTTTCCACAAAATTCTATATGTGTGAAACATCACAGACAAACAATTTTAAAAGGATTAGATTTTATTACAAGCCTAAACCAACTAAATGAAGGGGGTTATCGTGCTATTTTTGCATTTAGTTAATGCACCTCACGATAGTCATTATTTTGGCAAGGGTATGTGACAATTGTCGCTTCTATATTTGACAAATATTTCACTCAAAATATTTTTCAAATATAGGTTGAACGACGGCTTTCCGGTCTAGGTCAGCCGTCATTCATTTTTTAACAGTTATTTGGTCTTAAAGTTTAGCATCGGAAAATAGTGTCAGTTTTGATTTTAAAAGTTATGGCTACTATTGAAACTTGAAGAATTCAAATAACGAACACCATAAATATATTTCAAAGGATTGCCGAAAATTTGTTGATTGCTCAGATTGCACTGCGAAGACTAATTAAGTATTCGCAATAAGATTGAATCTACGGCAAACGTAGATACAAAGAACGAATCGGGGAAGGAATGGACGGAATTTCAAGCAATTCTCGGATTCCGTCCAATATAAAATTCAATGGACTAAAATTATGAAAAGGCATGAAACTCTCAGCGTTCTGTATGCTGAAGACAACGAAGATGGTTCTGAAATGATGAGCATTTTGCTCGGATTTTCGAAAATAAGAACCACTGTCGCTAAAACTATCGCAGAAGCTTGGCAATTGGCACATGGAGAAAAGTTTGACTTGTTTCTGCTCGATTCGCATTTTCCGGACGGTGACGGTTTGGATTTGTGCCGCCGACTTCGCAAACTCGAACCTCTCACGCCGATTCTGTTTTATTCCGGCTACGCTTATGAAACCGATAAACAAAAAGGTTTGGCGGCTGGAGCAAATGTATATTTGGTCAAACCTGAATCCGATAAAGTAGCCGCGACCATCCAACAACTTGTCGGGATCAGCAAAATTTTGAAAATGAAAAATATACCAAGATGTGTTAATTCGGAATTACAAATTTTTGAAATAAAGCCGTCATTTATATCTGTAACGGAAGTTGTTCAGTAAAGAACTGAAATTTTCGAGTAAGAGATTAAAAAAATGAGTAAATTAGATATAACACAGCGTCTAATTGGAAATGTAGCCATTTTAGCTTTGTCGGGAAAATTGCTGATCGGGGAAAGCAGTATTAAATTTCGGACACATTTGCGGGAATTAATGCAGAAGGGTGAAAAAAATATTTTACTTGATCTGGCAAACACATCTCAGATAGATTCCTGCGGGTTGGGTGAATTAGTTGCCAGTTTTGTTTCCGTTCAAAATAACGGAGGAGACTTAAAACTTCTTAATTTAACAAAACGGGTGAACGAATTAATGGTGATAACAAAACTTTTGACGGTTTTTGAAGTTTATGAAAATGAAGAAATTGCAGTAAAAAGTTTTCAAAATAATTCAGAAAAAGATGAATTGAATCAATCAGATTATGTTACCGCAAAACTTAATTAGGCAGTTTTAAATCAATAAAAGATCTACTGTATCAACAACCACAGATAATCGATGATTTTGGAGCAAGTGTAATGAATAAATTCTGGGTTAAAAATCGAAAAGTCCATAATACTTCATTAGATCAATTAGCAAACAAAGTGAATATGATCGAACCGAAATTAATTCCTATCTCCTGGTTTTCGCGTATCTTTGGTTGTTGGCACAAAAAGATGGGATTGCCCTTCACACGAGGAAACCGAACTTACAACACCTGTATGATCTGCGGTGCGTGTCAAAATTTTGATGTGAAATTATGGAAAAATACAGGAACATTTTATTATGATTCGATTCCTTCACTAGATGATTCTGAGTCAGAAAAAAAATAAGGAAACCCACACGGCAAGCAGACAAGGAATTCTTTTCGATTAAAAAACCTAAATCTCACAATTGCAAGCCGGACAAAATTGATTTGTCCGGCTTAATTCAACTGTGGGTTAAGCGTCAAAAAATGTTTAGGGTGAAAAAAACTTCCAAGAAAAAGGTTTTATCTGCGTGTTGCATCACAGATGCTGGGTTTTCAAACAGTTAAATTTGATTATAGCCCGAACCAAAAAGATGAAAGTTGAGTGCCACACCAAATTTGCATTCATGTAACGCAACTCGTGTTAATCAATTATTTGGTAAGGGCTTTTTAACATCTGTCGCTTCCAAATGCTGACAAGGCGTAGCTTTTATATGTTGGACAGAAATATGTTAAGGGACGGCTCAGTTAATTTCCGAGTCGTCTGTTTTTTTTAAGACTTTCATATGAATCTGGAAATTTGAAAGGCAAGCAAGATTTAATAAAACAAGGATATGCAAAAAGAAATTATCAAGAAAAACAATTCAGAATTACAAATAATACTGTAAGTTTTGCACTGAAAGTGCAAGGTTTTGACTGTTTAAATAACATTTTCCATCCCCTTTATATTCATTTCTTAATTCTGTAAAAAACTTGACTAAATTGCAAGCTTAGTAATATAGTTATGTAGTTATATCAATGGATAAGATTATAAGCATATGAAAAAAACAAACGATCACCAAAAAATGACACCCGAAGCATTAGCTTTGGTTGCCGAGCGTTTCAGGCTTTTGGGAGAGCCGCTTCGGTTGAATATTCTGCAAAAATTGCAAGCCGGTGAAATGAGTGTTGGCGAAATAACCGAAGCTGTCGAAACGTCTCAACCTAACGTCAGTAAACACTTAAAAATGCTGCAAACTTACGGGGTCGTTTCGAGAAGACAGGAAGGCAATACGGTTTATTATGCGATTGCCGATCCGAGTATTTTTGAATTATGCGATGTCGTTTGCGGTTCCCTGCAAGGACGTTTTGAATCACAATACAACAAAATGCGATCTGTTTTTGGCTAACAATTACTTGCATCTTTTTTCTAACTAACACTAAAGTCATTAATGCTCAGAATCCAAATTTGCTTTTTCCGTTACTGATTAGAAATTTCATCATCATCTTTGTTTTGCTTGTCGAACTCGACATTACACGCTCCACGCATTCAGGTATCAACGCCAAGTTTTGGCAAGATCACAAGTTGGAGAAGTAACCAAAAACCAACTATTCCAATAAACCATAAAAATTCTGTCATTCTTGAACCCCCTTTTTTAACGAAACATTGTTTCCTTGATAATCATATAAACGCCCATAACAAGGACAAACCAACCGAAACCCTTTTTGAGTTTTCTGCCGTCAACGAATTTGTTGAGCCACGTTCCGATAAAGATTCCCGATACTGAAAATGCTGTAAATAATAAAAGAAAATTCCAGTTGATCGCACTTCCAACCTGAATATCACCCGTAAATCCGATCAGAGATTTTGCGGCGATGATGAACAGCGAAGTTCCGACTGCTAATTTCATTTCTAATCCCGCAAACAAAACGAGTGCCGGTATTATCAGAAATCCGCCACCTGCTCCGACTAAGCCGGTGAGCATTCCAACTCCGACTCCTTCAAGCAGAATAAAACCATAATGATGCGTCTTCAGAGAATCTTCGATCTCCTCAAAATTATTGGTCTTTTCACGTATCATTGAGATTGAAGTAATAACCATTAAACCTGCAAAAAGGACCAGCAAACCCATTCCTTTCGGGATAACAAATGAATCGGTAAGACTTATTTGTTCGGGAATCCAGGGCATTATCCACACACGTGTTGTGTAAACCGCCAGTATAGACGGAATGCCGAATATCAAAGCGGTTTTGAAATCAACACGTTTTTTAAAGATATTTTGAATTCCGCCGACAAGTGCCGTTGAACCAACCACAAAGAGTGAATATCCGGTCGCCAAAACTGGTTCGACATGTGCCAGATAAACAATTACAGGAACGGTCAAAATACTTCCTCCCGCACCGATCAAACCGAGTGAAACACCGATTGCGATGGCGGCAATATAAGCAAGATATTCCATTTATCTGTTACCCCTGCGACCGCCGCCACACCGCTCAAATGCGGGTAGATGATTTTCTTCCGACGCTCTTTGCAAAGCTTTATAGACAGTCAAAATGTCTTCGCGTTCCGTTGATTTGAAAAGTTTGGAGTAGAGATCACGATTAACGATTTCGGCTTCAACGCTCGCTTTACAGGCTTCAGTAACGCTTTGGAATTTCGGCACTTGCCCGATCCATTTGTTTTCGGGAATCGGTAAATTGTAAGTTTTTAAGATCGCTTTTAATCTTTCAGCGTGTTGATTTTCAGCTCTTTCGATATTTGAAAATGGTCGCGGATCATTAAAATCCTTATTGACCTGTCCATAAATTGCCATCGCCATATATTCATCATTTAACGCCAGCAAAAGTCCTTTGATCTCTTCTATATTCAATTCGCCTTTGTAATTCTCAAAGTCGAAATCACAGATATTACATTCCGCTTCCGTCGTTTCAATTTTTTCTATCGGAGTAGGAGTAGGAGTAGCTTTAGAATTGGTTGAATTTTGTGTCTGTAACCTGTTTTGCTCGCACGCTGTAAATATAAATAAGCTGAATAATAAAATTACTAATTTTTTTTTCATTGTTAAAAACCTCCGTTTAAAAAGGCGGTCAAGTTGTTGTCTGAACCGCCATTTTGTTAAATCAAGAGTTGGCACAAGCTGTTGCCGAAACTTCAGTTTCCAAATCGGCATTCATCCACGCCGTTGTTCCACCTGCGACATTGTAAATTTCCTTGAATCCGGCGTTTTCCAAAATACTCGTTCCCAAACTCGAACGGTATCCGCTCTGACAAATTACATAGGTCGGTGCATCAGGATTGAGTTTGTCAAAATCTTTCGGCAAACGGTTAAGCGGAATGTTTTCTGTATTTATGGCGTGTCCATTGGCGTGTTCGGCAACTCTGCGGACATCCACTAATTGAATTCCGTCGGATAATTTTTCATTTACTTTCTCGACAGAAACTTGCTCGATCGTATTTTTTTCACCTTCGTAATTTCCGATTAGAATAAATCCTTTGACAGTTTCAAAGCCGACTCGTGCGAGACGTATCACCGTTTCATCGATCTGTTCCTGAGTTTCAGCCACAATTGCTATCGGCGTTCCGACCGGAACAAGCGTTCCCGCCCAAGATGCAAACTGTCCGCCGAGTCCGATGTTGATCGAATTGGGAATGTGTCCTGCACCGAATTCCACCCTTTCACGAACATCCAAAGCGACACCTTCAAAGTTGTTGATCTCATCGGTTGTGAGTTCCAAAGGTTTCGGTAAATCTTCCAATGAAGCCGAACCTTTTAAGTTTTGCGATGCACTCAGAGGAAAATATGCCGGAACTTCCGGTTGGTCGGCGGAGACGATTTTGACAAATTCTTCTTTGCTCATAGGCTTTAAGGCATAGTTGAATTTTCTCTGCTCTCCAAGTGTTGACCAAGTATCTTTTGACAAAGATTTACCGCACAAAGAACCCGCTCCGTGAGCCGGATATACTTCTGTTTCATCAGGTAAAGGCAGAATTTTGTCGTGCAGAGAATCATAAAGCATTGAAGCCATCTGTTCCGCCGTAAATCCTTTTGAACCGACTAAATCGGGGCGACCGACATCACCGATAAAAAGCGTATCGCCCGTGAACATTTTCACAGGTGCATTTTCATCTTCGGTATCTTCCGCCAAAATTGTTATGCCTTCGGGCGTATGTCCGGGAGTTTCCAAAAACTTCAGTTTGATCTTTCCTACGTTCAATTCGTCTCTGTCTTTTACTTTATGAGTCGGAAATTCTGTATTTGCTCTCTCGCCGAAAATGATTTCCGCTCCTGTTTTTTCGGCAAGTTCGACATGTCCGGAAACAAAATCGGCATGCGAATGGGTTTCGATAATGTATTTGATCTTTTCCCCGTTGGCTTCAGCTTCTTCTATGTATTGCTGAACATCTCTCTGCGGATCAATAATTGCCGCTGCTCCTTCCGAACCCAAATAATAAGAAGCGTGTGATAAACATCCTAAGTAAAATTGTTTGAATTTCATTTTAGTAAACCTCCAATCTTTTAAAAATTATTTTGTTTGAACTAAAAGTAATTTCAGTTCCGGCTCCGCTTTAACTTCGTGAGCCACATCTTTTTCAATCTGAAAAAATATTCCTTCCGTAATAACTAATTCTTCGTCAAGTTCTTTTCCCGCCATAATTTTCCCGTTTCCCGATAAAGCAAAAACTGTCAGGTTATGCGGCGAAGTATGCTTTGCCAGCTTGTCTTTATCTTTCAAATTCACAAAAATAAAACGATTTTTCTCATTCTGGTGAATCATTTTCATCTTTCCTGTTTCAATTTCTTTATCCAAAATATTACCCAATATCTTTATGTTTTTCATTGTATTTCCCTTGCCTAAATAATTTTTTAATCTTCACATCCTCAATTCATTTCGCAGACCGCTTTTCTTTTATTCCAGGGCAAACGTGCCAGCATTATTCCCATTCCGCAAGTATTTGTCAGAGCCGAAAAGACTAATCCCGCACCGATAAATCCCGACAGTAAAATGAAATATTGACTCACGAAAAAACTCAAAATCACCCCGGTCAGAACAAACAAACCCGCAACAAAACGCACTTGTCTTTCTAAGTCCCAGACAGCATTTTCATCTTTTTCCACTTCAAAACCTGCACTCGTCCATGCATTCATTCCGCCCGACACATTTCGGACATCCGAAAAACCCAAACTCTGAAGTTTTTCCTTCGCCTTCCCCGCTCTGTTTCCAGAACGGCAAATAACAACTGTCGGTTTTGAACGGTCAATTTCAATGTGTCTTCTATCCAGATCACCCAAAGGAACAAGTTCCGCTCCTTCGATCCGTGCCGCCGAATATTCGGGAAACTCTCGGACATCTATGAGTTGGTAAATATCTCCACAATCATTTAAAGACGATTGCAATTGCTTAACATCTATATCTTGATTTTGTTGTAAATGTTCCATCGTTTTTTTTTCTCCTATACTTAAAATCAAATATAACTATATTCTTATATAATTATATTGTCAAGCATTAAAGCAATTTCAAGTTCAAAGTCCGAATGTTTCTGAGTCAGGCTCTTCCCTTTAGCATTCCATACCAATAGAATTTGGGCAGAATGTATTTTTTAAGGAGATACATCGAATATCTTTCCTTTGATTGGTCGAACGGAAATGTTTCCTGGGGTTCGTTGTTGTAATCGAATTCAGCGAGAATCAAGCTGTCATAACCTGTAACAAGCGGACAGGATGTATAGCCGTCATAAATTTTATCCGGCTTTTGTCCTCTGATGACCTGATAAAGATTATGTGCGGCAACAGGAGCTTGTTTGCGGATCGCTGCTCCGGTTTTTGAAGTCGGCAGATTGCTGGCATCACCGAGTCTGAAAATATTTGAATATCTGATGTGTTGCAGAGTTGATTTATCAACTTCAACCCAGCCTGTTTCAGCCGCAATCGTACTTTGTTTGATAAAATCGGGAGCAGACATCGGCGGTGTAACGTGGAGCATGTCGTATTTTTGCACGAGTTCTTTTTCCCCAATCGTGCTTTGAAAAATCGCTTCCTTGCTCTCATGTTTTACTTCAACCAGATTGTAATTAAACACGGCTTCAATCCCAGTATTTTTAATATGCTTTGTCAGAGAATCGGCATATAGTGGAACGGCGAAAATTTTACCTTTGCCACTAATAAATCGAACATTTATATTTTCCCGAACTCCGTTTTTGCGAAAATAATCTTCCGCCAAATAGCAAATTTTCTGCGGAGCACCACCGCATTTTACGGGAGTGATCGGTTCGGTAAAAATAGCATTTCCTGATTTTAACGATTTAATATTTTGCCATGTTGATTCAACCGTATCGTAGGAGTAGTTACTACAAACACCGTCTTTACCCAAAGAATCTTTCAAACCTTTAATTTCACCCCAATCAAGCTGAAGCCCCGGGCAAACGACCAGGAATTCATAACTGACTTTTCTGCTGCTTTCAAGAACCACCTTATTCTCGTCCGCTCGAATCTCGGTCGCCCGTTCCTGAATCCACTCAGCACCTTTTGGAATAAAATTCACTTCGTCTCGTTCGCTTTCTTCCTTCGGAAAAACTCCGCCGCCAACCAAAGTCCAAAGCGGTTGATAATAATGTTTTGTAGAAGGCTCAATGATGGCAATATCCAACTTTGAATCAAAATTATGCAGACGTGCTGCCACACAGATTCCGGCAGTTCCGCCGCCGACAATTACAACTTGATGTTTTATATTTTCAGACATAATTTTCTTTTCTTGAGTATTTATCCCGACCCTTCCTATTCGCAAAGAACCATAAATTAATTAACTTGCAGTTTTGTTTTTCTTAAAGATCAAACCAAATGCAAACCAGACGAATGCGAATGCACCGATGGCGAAAACCGTGTCGCCGAGAACACGCATCCAACGCAAAGTTTGCATCAGATCGGTTTGCATAAATTCAGAACTTCTTGCCGACGCATAGCCGTTTGTAACTGATTCGTATGTTTGAAGTAAGCCTACAGGCAAAAGACTGAAGATCATCATCATAAATAGTCCGGCGTTTATTCCCCAAAATGCGAATTTGATCAGCTTTTCATTCCATATTCTTTCGGGTTGAATTGCCCGCATTACAAAGAGCAATAATCCCAAACCGAGCGTGCCGTAAACTCCGTATAAAGCACCGTGAGCGTGAACTGCCGTTGTGTTCAAACCCTGCATATAATAGAGTGCGATCGGCGGATTTATCATAAAACCAAAAATTCCCGCACCGACCAGATTCCAAAATGCGACGGCGATGAAAAAGTAAATTACCCATTTATATTGCTGTAGCCACGGTCTCGCTTTTGAACGCCGTATGTTGTCCCAGGCTTCAAATCCGACGAGCGTTAAAGGCACGATTTCTAACGCACTAAACACCGAACCGAAAGCGATTGCAACGGTTGGAGTTCCTGCGAAATATAAATGATGAAGCGTTCCCAAAATTCCGCCGCTTAAATAAATTGCACCTGTTAGAAGTGCGGCTTTGGCGGCGAGTTCGGCGGTTATAACACCGAGTTTTACAAATAGAAATGCGATAACGACCGTTGCGAAAACTTCAAAATAGCCTTCAACCCACAGATGAACGACCCACCAACGCCAGTATTCGACGACCGTGAGATGCGATTTCATTCCCCAAAAAAGTCCTGGCATATAAAAAAGTGCGATTCCCGCCGTGGCGATCATATAGACTAAAAGAAGCGATTTTCGGCTGTCTTTTTTCCAAAATGCGGGAAGTGCAGTCCGCAAAATTAGTGCGAACCAAAGCAATAACCCGACAAATAACGCCGCTTGCCAAACTCTTCCCAGATCAACGTATTCATAGCCCTGATGACCAAACCAAAACCACATATCGCCATTTCCCAACATGTGCATAACGGACAACCATTGTCCGCCCATCGAACCGAGAACGACAACGACCAATGCTCCGAATAATATATCTACGCCGAGTTTTTGATATTTTGGTTCAAACTCGCAAATGATCGGACCAATAAAAAGTCCAGCGGCAAGCCACGCGGTTGCGATCCAGAAGATTCCGAGTTGAACGTGCCATGTTCTTGTAACGACATACGGTAGATAATCCGATAAAGGAATCCCGTAAAATCCGTGTCCTTCAACCCCGTAATGTGCTGTAATCACACCTAGAATTATCTGCAAGAGAAACAGCAAAGTTACGATGAAAAAGTATTTGACCGTTGCTCTCATCGAAGGCGTTATTTCCATTCCGATCAGCGGATCGCTTTCGGGAACTCCGTCAAAATTTTCTTCTTCCCGTGTGCCGACGAAAAACCAGATCATTCCGCCAAGTCCTGCGATCAAAACAATTACACTCACACCTGTCCAGATAATTGTCGAACCCGTCGGAACATTATCAACCAGCGGTTCAGATGGAAAATTACTTGTGTAAGAGATCGTATTATTCGGGCGATTTGCGGCGGAAGCCCAAGATGTCCAAAAGAAAAACGATGTCATCAGACGCAGTTTTTCTGGATCGGATTGCGAATTTTTCTGAATCGCGTATTCCTTATTTCCGCTCGTAAAAATTTCCGAATAATGTTCTAGATTTTGCTTGAACGCTTCGGCACGAATTGGTTCGATCGTGAGTTTTCCTGTGGTGGCATCATAGTTATTAGTCCGAATCATCGTCTTCAAGCGTTGCTTGATAAAAGCCTGTTTTTCGAGATGTAATGCAGCGTAATCTTGGCTGTATTCCTTGTTTGCCAGATCGTCGAGAATAAACTCCGCCTCGCGATGCAGATAATCCGCCGTCCAATCCGGTGCGACATAACTTCCGTGTCCCCAGATTGAACCGATCTGCATTCCGCCCAACGCCTGCCAGACATTCTGACCTTTTGAAATTTCGTCATCGTCAATCAAAACAGTTCCGTCGGTCGTAACAACTTGCTTGGGAATCGGCGGTGCTTCGCGGAAAATCTCTGTGCCGATCCACAGCAGAGTTCCAAACGATAAAATTGTTATAAGTCCGAATAAAAGCCAAAGTTTTTTCATAATTTAATCCTCTAAATTTTTTGATTTTGAGAACTGATTTAATACTTCGACACAGCTTTCAAATTTTTTCTGCCAACTTCTAAATTCTTTAATTATTTTTACGAGCTACTAAAATCGAACACGGAGCGTGATGAACGACTGCATCGGAAACCGAGCCGAGAAAATTGCGTCCCCAAAAGCCATACCCGTGTGAACCGACAACTATTAAGTCCGCTTTCCATTTCTCGGCTTCTTTGATGATGAGTTTTTTTGGTAAACCGATGAGAATTTCAGTTTCATAATCAAATACTCTGTCGTTTTCGTGCATGATCCGAACGGCTTCGGAAATATTGTTTTCCGCCCTCTCACGCATTTGCGACTCGATATTTTCAAGAAATTCCGCCGATGTAACAAATGGTTCTGTAGCCATCGGTGTGAAATTATCGAGTGCGGTAACTATCTTTATTTTTGCGTCTTTAATATTCAAGGCAATTTTGCCGCATTGCTTTGCCGCTTCAGCAGAATATTCCGAACCATCAGTTGCTAATAAAATTCTCATTGGTATATCTCGGTATTTATTTCTACTCTTCTGAATTTTCCGTTCCTTTCGTCTTCACGATCAAAACTGAACAAGGGGCGTGATGCAATACTGCGTTCGATACCGAACCGATCAGCATTCGTTCAAAGAATCCGTAACCGTGGGAGCCGACAACGATCAAGTCCGCTCCCCAATTTTCAGCTTCTTCGACGATCTCGACCTTCGGTGAACCCCGTAAAACCTTTGTTTCTACTTTCACCTTATCGCCAATTTTTTCGGAAATTGTAAATTCGGCATCGGCAACATATGTTTTCGCTAATCTTTTCACTTCATTATTTAACGTCAGATTAAACTCACTCGAAACGCCAAACGGTTCGGTCGCAAAGGGAGTTGCAATTTCAGCGACGGATACGATCCTTATTTCCGATTCATCGTCTATCGAAACAATCTCGCAGCATTTAAGCATCGCCGCCAAAGCATACTTTGAACCGTCAACTGCTAATAAGATTTTCATAATAATTTGTTCTCCAAACTAAATTTTGCGAAAGATTATAAAGACTTAAATTTATTTTGCAGCTGCAAATTCTTCGGGTTCGACGTATTTCATAACCAAAGGCATCGGTTGAATGATATGCACCAGAGTTTTTCTACCGCTCATCTCTTCGATTTCGACAACTCCGCTCGGTTTATCGTCTTCACCAAGATATGCGATCTTGGTCGGGTTTTTGACCGTGTGTGTTTGATGATGATCATCGTCTGTTCCGATGAAGATTTCGATAAATGTATCGTCCCCTTTGTTCTCGCAAGTTATTCCGCTCAACGCCAATCCTTCATCCAAAATCTGGTCACCGATCTCATCATCAAAAACCTCGACCTTTGTTTGCCAGTCGAATCTACGTTTTGTCAGATCATCAAAAAACATTTTCCAATTATCTCTTTCTATTTGCTTTGTCATTTTTGTTGTCTCCTTTAACTTCTAAAATTTTCTCTTAACTTTTGTAAAATTTGTCCACTTTTCCTAAGAATAGCTATAAAATCGTAATCAAATTTTTGTCAATCAAAGCTAACTAACGGCAAACTTCGTGCCGAACATAAATTCTTTACAAATGATGGGTTAAATTGGTTTGTCGGGATAATAAATTGCGGATTTTCCACTAATGAGCCGTGGAAATTTCCGCAGTTAATAACGCTATTTTGATTTTTTCTTAACCCAAGTTCAATGAATTCGGAATTTCCAAAGGTGGCAAAAGCATTGCGATAGATAAGTAGGTAAGAATCATTTGTGAGAAGGTACATGAATAAAAAAAATAGGAGAAAAAGAATATGTTAGAAAGAATTTATATATCTTTATGGGGAATTTATTTTATTGCTCTTTCACTCTTCTTTGTAGGCGGAATGCATACTGCTGGCGTGGTCGTTGTGTTCGGATTCGTTTTCTTTAGTATGGTCTTTTTGGGAATGATCGGTGTAATGTTGGATTACGCAACCCATAATAAAATGCCTTTGAAACATTAAGGATAGCTAGAGTTAAAAAACAAAACAATCAAACCTATATTGTTTGATACAATTCGCAAGCGATTTTGCAAAATGTTTTAGATGAATTTCTTTAATTTTTGCAAGATCGCTTCTTTTGTTTGCAGACCGACAATTCGTTCAGCTTCACGTCCATCCTTAAAAATAATCATTGTTGGAATACTTCGCACACCAAAACGACCTGCTGTCACTTGATTGGCATCAACATCAAGTTTTCCGATAATCGCTTTTCCCTTTAATTCTTTTGCAACTTCATCAACAATCGGAGCAAGCATACGGCACGGCGGACACCAGTTTGCCCAAAGATCAAGCAGAACGGGCATTGAAGATCTCTCAACCAATTCACTAAAATTCGCGTCGGTAATTATTAACGGTTTATCGGGAAATGAAAGTGCGTTCTTACATTTCCCGCAGATTGGCGTGTCTTTACTTTCAAGCGAAACCCGGTTTTTTGTTCCGCAAGTTTGGCAGCTAATTATTTGAGTTTTAGCAGTCATAATTTAAAATTTCTCAATTTGTAAAACCTTAGTCATAATTTAATCAAAAATATTCAGTTACAAAGCTGGTTTCGGGCTTTGATAACCGAGGCGATAGGTCATAGCCATACCTTTTGTGTTATTTACCGAACGCAATTTTATTATCAGGTAGTGCCATTTGCCGTCAACCGTTTCGGGATAAAATCCGAGCATATATTGTCGCCGCATTTCAATCGAAATCTGGCTGTAAATCCTGAAAAGCTCGCCTGCATTTTGAACGGTTGGTGATTGCATCAACCCACCTGTTCGGAAAGCTAAATCTTGCAATGCGGCACGGCTTAAACTCGTCGCATCGCTCGAAACCTTTCTGCGAGTTTCGCCGTTTTTTGTGATGTCGGCATATTCCCATTTTTCGGCTTCATCCCATAAAATTGTATAAACTTGGGCATCTAAAGATTTCAATTGTTCTTTAATGTCTCTAAATTGATGCTCGCTATTGTGATCGGCACTGTCGGTTATGACAAGCAAAACCCGCTTGAAGTTTCTACTCTTTCCTATCTTTTCCGTTGCACTAAAAATTGCATCATAAAGTGCGTTGGGTTCTCGGAATTTCCCGGTCAAGTTCGTGTTAACCTGCTCTAAAGTTGGAACAAAATCCACCACTAAACTTCCGCGTCGGTTAAAAACCAATATAAATAAATCGTCATTCTTTCGCAGATTTTTCTGGAATTCACGAAGCGATTCAAGCACGGCTTTGGTGCGTTCATCAGTTGTCGGGTGCATATCGTAAACAATTCCAAAAGAAATTGGTGCATTTTCAGTAGAAAAATACTCGATTTCCTGTTTTTTGCCATTATCGTAAATCTCGAAATTTTCTTTGCTTAAACCTTCGACGTATTTCCCTTTTTTACCGGAAATATCGACATTAATATTAACCAGATTTGTTTCAATGCTAATCGGCTTTTCGTCCTGACCGAAAACCGAGATATTTAAGATTACCGATAAAATTATCAAATTTATCAAAATTATTTTTTTCATTATTATTGCTCCTTATATATAGTATTTTATGCACTTTCCGATCTTTTCACTCCTACAGTTTGAAGTGTTTTTTCTAAAACTTCGGCTGAGGCGTGAATGCCTTTCAATTCATTTTCATTAAGTGGAATTTCAATAATTTTTTCTACTCCGCTGCTCCCAATAACGCACGGCAAGCTCAGATAAATACCCGAAATCCCGTATTGTCCTCTCGTCATTGCCGAGACGGGCAAAATAGTATGTTCATCTCTTAAAATCGCTTGGCAAATTCTTGTTACACACGAAGCGATGGCAAAAGATGTGTAACCTTTATGTCGCACAATGTTTGGTGCTGCATCCCGCACATCATCTAAAATTTCGTTAAAATCGGGACAATCATTTTTGCAGAAATCTTCAATTGTTGAACCGCCGACTCGGGCTGCGTGCCAGGTGGCTATTTCTGATTGCCCGTGTTCGCCGATGATATATGCGTGTATCGAACGGGCTTCGATGCCGAGTTGATCGCCCAAATTCACACAAAGGCGAGCCGTATCTAAAACCGTTCCAGAACCGATAACCTTACTCGTTGGCAAATCCGATTCTTGCTGTGCAATTTGTGCCAAAATATCAACCGGATTGGTTGTCATCAATATTATTCCGTCAAAACCGTTTCCAATAAGTTCGCCGACAATCTCGCGGACAACGTCGATATTTCTGCCAAGCAGATCAAGCCGTGATTCACCCGGATGACTCCTGACACCGGCGGCGATCACGGCGATGTCAGTTTCCTTTGTGTCCGAAAAATCTCCCGCCCAAATTCTCACAGGACGTGCCAAGGGAACGGCGTGCTGCAAATCCATCGTCTCACCTTTTAATTTGTCTGAGTCTTTATCAATCAAGACAATTTCTTCTGCTGACCCATTCATTAAAAGCGAATAGGCACTTGTTGAACCAACGTTACCGCAACCGATAATCGCGACGCGGCTTAAATTTTTCTTATTTGATTGAGAATTTTTCATAGGGTTTAATTTGCATTCTCATTATCAAATTCCAATTCTTCTTGATTTGTATTATTCAAAACTATTTCCCCGATTCTATTAAATGATGGTTATGGTAGCGTGAAGTCTATAAAACCCTTTTAAAATAGCCGTCGAGCCAAATGACGGGTGTTTTTTTTAGTTAACCGAATTTAATTATTGGCAAAACTCGTGCCGTATAGAGATAGTTTGGAATGTATTGCAATAGCGGAGTTTTATTTTTGAAGCTTTGAAATATTTAAGAAACATCGTGAAGTTTTTCGCAGTTTCCCGTGGAATATTTAGTGATTCGATCAAGTAAAAATAAAACTATTCCGAATTTGAATGGTTAAATTAGACTGATTTTATGGTCTTGAGGTTAATTACTATTAATTTTGAATAAGTTAATTATTTTGGGTATCAAGTTTGCATTGTATAAGTGTTGTGAGAATTAAATTAACTAAGACAGGAAAAAATATGATGTCAATGAATTACAAAGGATTATCGAAAATAATTAAATTTGGAGTGATGATTGTTTTATCAATTTCGATCTCTGCAAATCTAACATTTGCCCAGACCACATTGGTTT
Organism: Pyrinomonadaceae bacterium; assembly: GCA_041746235.1. GTDB lineage: Bacteria > Acidobacteriota > Blastocatellia > Pyrinomonadales > Pyrinomonadaceae > Aridibacter. The sequence continues at coordinate 16,420 of JBGTHN010000067.1, forward strand.
CAACTGCTAAAAAACTAACTAAGGGCGAAATGATCTATCAGGCAGAAAAACTTTTATCCGAAAAAGGATATTGGATAATAAAAGTTGATGAAGTGAAGGATTCATCTACATTTCATGCTGTCGCCGCGTTTCAAAAAGTTGAAGGGCGAAATAGAACAGGAATTTTGAATATGACGGAACTCGAAGCCATAAGAAATGCAAAACGACCTGTTCCGGTGTTTATCGGTGCTGAACACATCGAAATTGATCTTAAAAGACAGGTTCTTTTTCTGGTTGATAACAATGATGTAGTCACACATATTTTGCCCGTTTCGACAGGCAACCAAAAGGCATATTACCAAAACGGAAAAAAGCAAATTGCCTCCACGCCCGGCGGAGTTTTCAAAATTACAAGGCAAATAAAAGGAATCCGCAGAGCACCGCTCGGCATACTTTATCATCCGAACTATTTTTACAGAGGCGTTGCAATTCACGGGAGCGATTCGATTCCATTTTACCCGGCAAGCCACGGTTGTGTGCGAATCCCACGCTTTGCCGCCATAGGTTTTAGCGATCTCGTTTCGATTGGTTTAACTGTAATTGTTCACGAAAATTCAGGACAAACTCAATTGTTAATCGAAGATTTGAATAAAGCAAAGTTTTGAAGAATAATAATAATTCTGCAAATATAACTTGCGACACGAAACTGATTTGTTTAGTTTGAAAAATATTAGAACATTTCCAACTTTTTGTATTTATCACTTGATATATGAACTTCAAAAGCCGATGGGTCAACCATTTGCAAAGTGGTTGATGCGATTTTCACATTACCTTCGGTTTTTTCAAATCCGTCTAAAATCCCTGTAAAAAGTTTGTCTTTGGTTGAGCGTCGGACTTTGAAATCTACGACATAACGAAGCGTAAATTCCATCCAATTATCGTTTAAGGCAAGCGATACGATTGGTTCAACCTTTGCGTCTTCCAGCAGAAATTGCTTTGAAAATTCAATCCAACAAATATGACTTTCTTTAGTGTATTCGCCGACAACTTCCTGTGCAGTCGTCCGTGTCGCCAATAGTTTTGTTTTCAAAGCACCCGTTTTTAATTATTCGGGCGAATTTCCGTTTCTGTGGGATAAAATAAATGTCCCCGTCAAATACGGGAGCGATCATCATTTAGCGAGAGAAATTCTGAAGAAGACTCTGCCGCTATATAGATCGGCATTTACCCATTCGCCGACTTCCATCAATGTAGTCCTCAGGAAACTCACATCTATCACATCTCCTTTGATTCCACCTAGTTGTACTCGATCTCCCGGTTTATAGAAACCTGCAAATGTTATTGCAAACCAACCGGCAAACTTGCAATAACTTCCTGCAAAGCAAAAGCGACGCCCGCACCCGCAACGCCTAATGCTACTGTCAGGTTTCCCAAACGATCGCTAAAAATAATCGTTAAAAGCAAAACGGCAAGAATATAGCTTGCGAAGGTTATAAACTTTCGCAAGCTATAACGGATATCAATACTCTCTACATAACGAGTTATCGAGGTTTTGATAAAACGGGAAACAACCACAATAACCAATATACTGACGATTGCCGTGATAATTTTATAGATGATTGCCTGATTCAACCAATCCATTAGATATTCATACATAATTGCTCCCTATGGACAAATTGGTTCGATGCAAAATAAGACATTTTTTCGGGTAAAACTAGCTCCGCAGTGCCCGCATTCATAAACTCTTTCTGATTCACTTGGGTTTTGGGTCTTTCGGAGATTTTGGATTACACGGCTTTACCCTTATAACTTCCCGTTCACAGGATTCTATATGATCTTGTAGTGCTTCCCTCGATGAAAACGGTACGTTACAATATCCGCATTTGATATTCATATTTTTTATTCCCTTTTTTAATTTATAATTTAATTGACCTTTAAAACTGTCGCCCCTCGAATTGCAACGTTTGTTAGTATGAATGGGGCGAAATATCCGCTTACCATATTCCCCAAACACGGCTTTTTTGTCTATTAACGGTTTGATCTGCTTCAAAATAAACTTCCGGTTTCTCAGAAACAGTTCGATGCCCGGTTATTTTTTCGATAGAGATGCGAAAATAAACAGGATCTTCCGTTGATTCCGCATGTTTGTCTTCAGCGGCAAAGGCAGGTTGCCACCACATCGGATATTTAGATAAAAGCTCATGAGCCTGTGTTCGGCTTTCAAAAAATTCAGGTTCGTCCGGCAGTTCTTCGTAACGTCCGTAAATAATAATCGTCGTCCAGTCGTTTTGATTTTCGATATTATCAATCTCGATGCATACAAGCGGATTTTCTCTCATCCATTTAATCTTTTGCCCAACCGTCGAAAAAGCATAAATATGTTGTTTACCGTCAAATACAAAATTCAGCGGTACAATATACGGCTGATTATTGAGCGAACAAGCAAGCCTGCCCATTCTCTTTTGGTTCAAAATCTCAACAGATTCGTTAAAATTCAATTCTTCTACTTTCATTATTTCTTCACCCTTAGTTTTCTAATTTAATTGCTGAAAATTCCTTCTGAAATTCAATAAATGAAAACCCGTTTTCGCGGAAAAATTCGCAAATGTCTGCGTGATTTTTCGCAGTTTTTCTTGTTTTTTTAATTCAAAATAAAATTATTTGCCTATTTTCAAACGTATCTTTCATTTTCTTTCGTCATAAAAACATCAATTGCGGACAAAACCAAAACATCAGCGTTTCCGGCAATCCTGCTCGACTTAGATCAATCAAAGCTGAATCTGTAAATTCCGAACCACCGTAAGCAATTAGAATTTTCATAACTCAAAAACCTCAATAATTTCCCTGATAATTAACAAATATTTATAAAGTCGCTTAACACTCAATAGAGCAATGTTTGTGCCACAACAATTTAGAAAGTTTTCGCAGTTCCTAAAAAGATCAAAAGTTGGAACACTACTTGCAGTTGCAATAATTGAAAGACTTTACAAAGTAAAATTAGTTTTATGAAAATTCTAATCGGATATGATGGCTCGGAGTACGGCGAAATCATAGTTGATGATTTATGACAGGCGGGTTTGCCTTCGGAGGTCGAAGCAATCGTAATGACTGTTGGGGATGTTCGGGAAATACCGACTTCCCCGCTTTTAGCTGAGCGTATTTCGTCTCAAATTTAACATTTATTTAATTCCGATGATATGGAGTTTTACCAAAAATTAGATATACACCTTGAAATTGCAAATGCCGAATTTGACAGCATATTAAATAAAAAATGGTTAAAGACGCAGAAAATATAATTGATAGCAAAATAGATAAATCAAAGTCAGAATTTATATCGTACGCTGTTTCAGTTCAACAAATTCTTGATGTCTTCGATGTCGAGAGTGCTGTCGGTTTATCAAAAACGGAAGCAAATCGCCGCCTTTTAAGAGGCGGTGCAAATAAGATCGAACACAAAAAGCTACTCACTGTTTGGCACATTTTGCTTGACCAATTTTCCAGCGTCATTGTGTGGTTGCTTGCCTTTGCCGCCGTAATTGCGTGGCTGACGGGAAGTCAACTTGAGGCTTTGGCTATTTTAGTGGTTTTGCTACTAAACGCAGTTATCGGATTTCTGATCGAATGGAAGGCGGGGCGTTCGTTGGAAGCATTGCGAAATGCCACGCGAATAACGGCACGAGTTCGGCGATACGGGCATGAACAAATTATTGATGCCGAAAATCTTGTGGTTGGCGACATTTTGATCTTGACAGCGGGAGATCGCGTTACAGCAGATGCAAGGGTTTTGGAAGCGGCTAATTTGCGGGCGGATGAATCAACTTTAACGGGCGAAAGCGTTTCGGTTGAAAAAAATCCGGCTTCCGTCGAATTTTCCGCTCCGCTTGCCGAACGCTATTCAATGCTCTATCTCGGCACCACCGTTGTTGCCGGAAATGCAACGGCAGTTGTAACTTCAACCGGACAAAATACTGAACTCGGACGCATCGGGCAATTGGTTGCGGAAGCCGATGTGGGACAAACACCTCTCCAACGTCGCCTTACAAATTTAGGCAAAAAACTCGTTTATGTCGTTTTAGGAATCGCCTTAATAGTTTTTCTAGCCGGGATATTTCGCGGAGATGATATTTGGTTGATGCTCGAAGTTTCCATAAGTTTGGCAGTCGCGGCTGTGCCGGAAGGTCTGCCGGCAGTTACGACTTTAATTTTGGCACTTGGTGTTTTGCGGATGGCTCGCCGCAATGCAATTGTCAGGCGACTTGCGGCAGTCGAAACTTTGGGGAGTTCAACCGTAATTTGTACGGATAAAACCGGAACGCTGACGGAAAACCGTATGACTGTGCAGGAATATCGTTTGGCAAATGATCGAGTTGTTGGAATCTCTGAAGACAAAGAATTTGATTCGGTCGGCGATTTGCAAGATGAAAATCTTCTGCGTCTTCTGCGAGTCAGCATACTTTGCAACGAGGCTTCATTTGATTCAAAGGGCGAAGACGATCAACCGCAAGCTATCGGCGATCCAACAGAAACTGCTTTGCTTGTTGCTGTTGAAAATTTCGGTTTGGATGTTTCAAAGGAAAAATCATGCTACAAAAAATTACACGAATTCCCTTTTGATTCCATAACAAAACGCATGATTACAGTTTTGCAGGATAAAGATGAAAATTCATTCGTTGCATTAAAAGGTGCCCCCGCCGTAGTGCTGGATATTTGCGATAAATACATCTCAAGCGAAGGAAAAACTTCTTCGCTCAATGACGAAACTCGTCAAAAATTTCGGGAAGTTAACAGTGCGATGGCAGACCGTGCTTTGCGGGTTCTGGCTTTCGCCGATAAGAATTTAGAGGGAAAGATTGAGTTTGATACGGAAGATCAATTTAAAAACGGTTACACATTTTTAGGCTTTGTCGGAATGTCTGACCCGCTGCGTTTCGGTGTTGCCGAAGCGGTTCGACAAGCTCAAAAAGCGGGAATCCGTGTTGTGATGCTGACGGGAGATCAGATAAATACGGCTCGGGCGGTCGCTCGTGAACTAAATTTAAGTGAAGGTTCAGGAGTGGTTGCATTGCATTCAAGTGATTTAGCAGAATCCAACGGCGACAAAATCGCAGAAATGGCACGGCAGACTCACGTTTTTGCCCGTGTATCGCCCGAAGATAAACTTCGCATCGTCAAAGCATTGCAAGATTCGGGAGAAATTGTTGCCGTAACCGGTGATGGCGTGAACGATGCTCCGGCTCTCAAACACGCTGACATTGGAATTGCTATGGGCGGACGTGGAACTGAAGTCGCTAAAGAAGCCTCCGATATTATTCTAACGGATGACAATTTTTCAACCATCGTCAAAGCAATTGAAGGTGGTCGGGCGATCTACGCCAACATTCTCAAATTCGTCCATATGATGTTTTCTCACAATCTCGGAGAAGTTCTGATGATATTTGCGGCGATAATGATAGGAGTACCTTTGCCTCTTTTGCCCTTACAAATACTTTGGATAAACCTTGTAACGGATGTGTTCCCCGCTCTCGCTCTCGCCGTCGAACCGCCTTCGCCCGAAACAATGAACCGCAAACCGCATTCACCATCTGAGGCAATGCTTTCAAACCACTTTATGTTTTTGATCTTCTGGCAAGGCATTATGCTTGCAGCAATTGCTCTCACCGCTTATTTATGGGCATTAAACCAATATGGAGAAGGAACTCATGCCCGCACGGTCGCACTGTTTTCGCTCGTTGGTGTGCAGCTGGGACATCTGTTTAATTGCCGTTCCAGAACAAATTCGGTATTCAATAATTTTTTCACCAATCCGTATATGTTCGTTGCTGTGGCAATAGTTGCTTTGCTTCAACTTTTTGCAGTTTACTTTTCGCCGCTCGCAAAAATTCTTGATGTTGCTCAGCCAACAGCAAAAGATTGGTTGGTAGTTGGTTTGTGCATAATTTTGCCGATCTTTATTGTTGAAATTACAAAGTTGTTCGCAGCCCGCAAAACAGCAAATAACAGTATATGAATGAACAAATAAGTATGGAAAAGTTGATAGAAATGTAATCAGACTTATTAAAGAAAATAATGTGTAATATATGAAACAGGAAAAAAATAAAGAAACTTTGACGAATGATGAAGTTAGTAAAATAAATGCTTACTGGAGGGCGGCAAATTATTTATCGGTCGGGCAAATTTATCTACTCGATAATCCTTTACTGAGTGAACCGCTAAAGATCGAACATATCAAGCCGCGTCTGCTTGGTCATTGGGGAACAACTCCGGGACTAAACTTTATTTATGTGCATCTCAACCGCCTGATAAAGATGCACGAACTGAATATGATCTACGTCTGCGGACCGGGACATGGCGGACCGGGCATCGTCGCCAATGTTTATCTCGAAGGCACATACAGCGAAATTTATCCGAATATCTCGCAGGATACCGAAGGAATGCAGAAATTGTTCAAACAGTTTTCATTTCCCGGCGGAATTCCAAGCCACGTTGCACCCGAAACTCCCGGTTCGATTAACGAAGGCGGCGAACTCGGTTACTCGCTCACACACGCTTTTGGAGCAGTTTTTGATAATCCTGATTTGATAGCGGCGTGCGTCATTGGCGATGGCGAAGCCGAAACCGGAGCATTGGCGGCAAGTTGGCACTCGAATAAATTTATCAATCCGGCACGCGACGGAATTGTTCTGCCGATCTTGCATTTGAACGGTTACAAGATCGCCAATCCGACCGTTTTGGCTCGTTTGAACCATTCTGAACTCGAAGATCTGATGATCGGTTACGGTTACAAACCGCACTTTGTCGAAGGCGATGATCCTGAACAGATGCACCAAAAAATGGCGGAAACGCTTGATGCGGTTTATGTAGAAATTCAGGATATACAAAAAAATGCCCGCGAAAATGGGTTTACAGAACGACCAATTTATCCGATGATCGTCTTGCGTTCGCCGAAAGGCTGGACGGGTCCAAAAATGGTTGACGGAATAAAGATCGAAGGCACATATCGAGCTCATCAAGTTCCGCTTGCTGAACTTGCTGAAAAAACCGAGCACCTGAAAATGCTGGAGGAATGGCTGAAAAGTTACAAGACGGAGGAACTTTTTGATGAAAACGGAACGCTTCTTCCCGAACTGCAAGAACTTGCACCAAAAGGCGTTTATCGAATGGGAATGAATCCGCACGCCAACGGCGGAAAACTTCTAAAGGATCTGAAGATGCCGGATTTTCGTGAATATGGAGTCGAAGTTCCAACACCCGGCGGAGTAAAAGCAGAAGCGACGCGAGTTTTGGGCAAATTCCTTCGCGATATTATGAGCCTTAACGCGGAAAATAAAAACTTCCGTATCTTTGGACCCGACGAAACTGCCTCTAATCGCTTGAGCGATGTTTTTGATGTGACGAACCGCGTCTGGACGGAAGGTGTTTTGCCGTCCGACGATCATCTTGCACCGGATGGTCGCGTTATGGAAGTTTTGAGCGAACATTTGTGTCAAGGCTGGCTCGAAGGTTATCTTCTGACGGGGCGACATGGATTATTTTCGTGTTATGAGGCGTTCATACATATCATTGATTCGATGTTCAATCAGCACGCGAAGTGGCTTAAAGTCACGCGTCAAATCCCCTGGCGGCGACCGATCGCGTCGCTCAATTATCTGCTGACATCGCACGTCTGGCGGCAGGATCACAATGGATTTTCGCATCAAGATCCCGGATTTATTGACCACGTTGCTAATAAAAAATCAGAGATCGTCCGTATATATCTGCCGCCCGATGCTAACACTCTACTTTCCGTCGCCGATCATTGTTTGCGAAGTAAAAATTACGTCAACGTCATCGTTGCGGGAAAACAACCGGCGTGGCAATTTCTCGATATGGATGCGGCGGTCAAACACTGCATCGCCGGTGTCGGTATTTGGGAATGGGCGAGCAGCGACATTGAAAGTGAGCCGGATGTGGTGTTGGCTTGCTGCGGCGATGTGCCGACATTGGAGACGTTGGCGGCAGTTGATATTCTGCGGAAAAATTTTCCCGAACTCAAAATTCGCGTTATAAATGTTGTGGATTTGATGAGATTGCAACCCGCTGAAGAACATCCGCACGGACTAGATAACCGCGATTTTGATTCCTTATTTACTACCGACAAACCAATTATTTTTGCCTTTCACGGTTATCCGTGGCTGATCCACCGTTTAACCTACCGTCGCACCAATCATCACAATCTGCATATCCGTGGTTATAAGGAAGAAGGCACGACGACCACGCCGTTCGATATGGTCGTCCTTAACGATCTCGACCGCTTTCATCTGGTGATGGATGTCATCGAACGTCTTCCACAGCTAAAAAACAAAGGTGTTCACGTCAGACAAATAATGCGTGACAAACTGATCGAACATAAGGAATATATAAGAAATCACGGCGAAGATATGCCTGAAATACGCGATTGGAAATGGGAATCTTAAAGACATTTGGTTTATGATCGTTCTAATATGAATATACTCGTTTTAAATTGCGGCAGTTCGTCGCTCAAATTCCAATTGATCGCTACAGATTTAGAACTTATTGAGCAGGATGAAGACCGCCGACTTGCACACGGACAGATCGAACGAATCGGCGGTGCGGCGATATTAACTTTTATTGCCGAAGGAAAAACTCCACATCGCTCCGCCGAACCGATCAAAGATATGCGTTCGGCGGTTGATAAGGTTTTGCGTTGGATTCTGTCGGACGATTCGGGAATTGAGGAAATTAATTCGCTCGCACATATTCAAGCGGTTGGTCATCGCGTTGTTCACGGCGGCGAAAAATTTACCGAATCTGTGTTAATCACCGATGAGGTTTTACGCGGCATCGAAGACTGTATCGAACTCGCACCTTTGCACAACCCGGCAAATATCAAAGGAATCTTAGCCGCTCGCGAAATTTTGGGTTCGGGCATTCCGCAAGTTGCTGTCTTCGATACGGCATTTCATCAGACTCTTCCCGAACACGCTTTTCTTTACGCACTTCCCTATCAATATTACCGCCGTCACAAAATTCGCCGTTACGGTTTTCACGGAACTTCGCATCGCTACATCGCTTATCGTTACCGCAAAATAAATAATATTGAACGCGAAAATGTAAATATCATCACGCTTCATCTCGGCAACGGTTGCTCGATCGCGGCGATAAAAAGCGGCAAGTCAATTGATACTTCGATGGGTTTAACGCCGCTTGAAGGTCTCGTTATGGGAACTCGCTCCGGCGATATTGATCCGGCAATCGTCGAATTCATTTGCTCAAAAGAAGGTTTGAGTGTGCAGGAAACTCAAATGCTTTTGAACAGGCAATCGGGGCTTTTAGGGATTTCGGGATTGACCAATGATATGCGGGAGTTAATTGCCGAAGCGGATGAAAATAATGATCGCCGTGCCAGACTCGCTATCGAAATTTTCTGTTACCGCACCGCAAAATACATCGGTGCATATCTCGCCGCAATGAATGGAGCGGATGCAATAATTTTTTCAGGCGGAATCGGCGAAAATTCACCTTATGTTCGCAAGCTGATTTGTGAAAAATTACAATGGCTCGGCATCGAATTGGATATTGTGAAAAACGAGATTTTAAGCAATGGAAAGACAGAAATTATCAGCACAGAAAATTCTCGTGCAAAAATCTATGTAGTCCCGACCAACGAGGAATTACTCATAGCCCGCGATACCGTTCGATTGATAAATTCAACTGTTAGAAAATAGTTTAAACACAACTCCGTGTTTTGATTCTTTCTTTTCTCAGTTCCAATTTAAAAAAGTTGTTTATTCATGTGATTTGTAGTTTTCCAATAGTTTGCTTTTTATACTTGATTAAAGTTTATTAGGGGAAAAGTTCACGTTATGCTGCGAAAATTTTCATACCTGCTAAAAAATATAATTTATATTTCGCAACAAAACAGGCGGTTTCAAGTTTTTATTGAAGCGGTATAAAAGTTGCACTAAGAAAGGTCAAATAAGTATTGTCGAGCGGTTTAGGAAGACAAAATGACGGAACTGGAAACAAGAGAAAAAACAAAATATACAGAACAAAAAACTAAGGTTGATTTGAATCAATCGGAGTTTGAAACAGAAATCGAAACCGATGAGATTTTGGATGAAGAAATCGCCAATCATAATAAGCAGAATCATTCTAAAAGTTTGAAAAAATGGCTCGTTCGACTCGGGGTTTTATTAGCGATTGGATTGATCGGTCTGGCTATCTATTTATATATTCAACTTCCGATCCGGGTTGCTGTGATCCAACCGAAGCAGGCGACAATTACCGAAACGATTGCCAGCAGCGGAAGGGTTGGCGGGACGACTGAAACAAATGTCGGGGCACAATCGCAGGGAATAGTTCAGAAACTCTTCGTCAAAGAAGGTGACGATGTGATCGGCGGACAGCAATTGGCA
>JBGTHN010000068.1:0-1721 GCA_041746235.1 Pyrinomonadaceae bacterium
GGATAATTCCAGATCAAAATTAAATTCTGTCTTTTTTATAAACAAAAAAAACGGATGGGCAGCCGGAACAAAAGGAAAAATATATCAAACCATCAACGGCGGAAAATATTGGCGTTTGCAGAAAACAAGTGTTGAAAAGAATCTAAATGACGTGGCTTTTAAAGATACAGCAGAAGGATGGGCAATCGGTGATGACGGAACAATTTTGCATTCAAACACCGGCGGAAACACTTGGAACGAAACAGATGCAAGATCGAGACATAATCTCGAAAAGATTTTCTTTATCGGAGATAAAGGCTGGATAGTCGGTTTCGGCGGAACGATTTTAGCTTATGAAACCGATGGTAAATCCAATGCAAAACAACCGAAGTTCAGAACGAGGTAAAAAGTTATGTTCACCAAAATAAAGATTTCCAATCCGACTTTTTACCGGAAAACTTTTTCTTTGCCGAATGATATTATAAAATCTGTCTGGCTTTACTTGACATATTAGGCAAATTTTTCGTAGCATTGCAATTCGCTGTTTGATTTGAAAACAGCGTGTTTTTTTGACAAAATTTTGAATTAGGGCATATATGTCAATTGGTAGACAGCCTCCCTTACAAGGAGGAAGTTGGAGGTTCGAGTCCTTCTATGCCCATCAAAGCGATTTCAAATATAAGAAATTAGTCTTGTTTGAAATTTGAAATCATCTTCTTGCGGAGTCGTAGTTCAGTTGGTTAGAACGCCAGCCTGTCACGTTGGAGGTCGCGGGTTCGAGTCCCGTCGGCTCCGCCATTAAATTTTAGTAAAACGATTGATTAAATAGTCAATCGTTTTTTTATTTTAAATATTTGAATCCAAATTAAAACCTTTAACGAATACGAGCATATAAGGGTGTTTATCAATGAGTTTATCGAAGTCATTCTCCTGTCTTTGTAAGTTAAAGTTGGTTCCGTTGAACCGACTGATTGATAAACATCCTTTTTTATAATTAAAGAACAGTAGAGGAAAAATATTATGAAATTACTATTAACATTAACTTTGAGCTTTTTATTGTTATTTATGGTTGGATGCCCAGAAGCCCCGACAACAACTGACGATACAAACAAAGACGCAATGAATATGAACGCAGAAAACAAAGATGCGATGAATATGAATGCGGAAAATAAAGATGCGATGAACAAAGACGGCGACACAATGGACAAAGATAATCCTGAAGTTGGCGGATCTCCAATGATGAAAGACAAAAACATTGTTGAAAATGCTAAAAATTCAAAAGATCATACAACTTTAGTTTCAGCAGTTGTTGCTGCTGAATTAGCTGAAACATTAAGTGGAGCAGGTCCGTTCACGGTATTTGCACCGACAAATGATGCTTTTGGCAAAGTTGACAAAGCGGCTTTGGAAGGTTTGATGAAGCCGGAAAGTAAAAAAGCGTTGGCTGGTATTTTAACCTATCACGTTGTTGAAGGTAAAATGGATTCAAAAGCCATTGCTGAAGCGATCAAAAAAGGCGACGGCAAAGCAACTTTGAAAACCGTTAATGGTGAAGAACTGACAGCTTCGATGGACGGAGATAAATTAGTTTTGACCGATGCCAAAGGCGGAAAATCAACTGTAACAATTGCTGATGTATATCAATCAAATGGTGTTATTCACGTTGTTGATACTGTTTTAATGCCCGCTAAATAAATAGTTTTTACAATTTATTAAGACAAAAAAAAGAGATGCAAAACAAT
>JBGTHN010000069.1:0-9326 GCA_041746235.1 Pyrinomonadaceae bacterium
GTAGCCCTTGATTACAGCACTATTATTTATTGGTCTTCCGGCAATATTGCAGGGACCTGTATCAGGGCATCCATCGTCTGCTGTTCCGGCAACACCATCCCATCCAAATTCTTCACGAACTGGAGTAAATCCGTTGAGAAACACTCCGCGTGCAATACCATTTACAGGGTTTTGACCGACATTTCCAACCGAATCCCATCCATCAATCGTTCCTGGTCGTGATATATCTCGGGCTGAGATTATAGATTCAATAGTTGAAAGAGCCATCTGTTTTGCAATGATTTTTTTGTCATTACCATATGCTCTGATCAAATTTGCGGTTAGTGCGGAAGCAAGAGCTAAAACGCCAACCAACATAATGACAATCGCGATCATTACATCTATATAAGAAAATCCTTTTTCAGTCTTACTGAATTTTTGCAGGTATTTTTTCATCTTTATTTCCTAATTGTTAGATCTGATTTTAAGTTTTAGTCTCCTCCACCGGTTTGCCCACCGTAAAGGCTTGTTTGACGTGTATCTTTCCACTTGTTTGTAGTGGTAAGTTTTTTGTCATATTCCCAAAGACGAATTGATCCGGTAGTGCCGATCACTGTAATTGCTCGTGCAATTTGTGAATTGTTTGCATTGTCTTTAGCAGGAGACCAAACGTGTAATGTAAGACCAGTTGCCACAGCGTTAAGCCCTACTTCATTTGTTCCCTGATCAACGACACTTCCATTTTTTAAAAATCTTAATGTGCAAACATCATTTGCTAGGCTCTGAGGATAAATACTTTGTCTGAATTGAGCAGTTGGAACAGGAAATTCTTCAGGCGGGTTGTAGCTTATCTGTCCGGGACGTTGATTAATTTTAACCTCAAATTCTGACAATAATGGAACAGTTCTGATCAAAGAATCATCTCCTACTTCAGTAGTTTTGTTCTCATCAATCAAACGGACTATATTTTCCGTCAAGTCTATTTCCACTCGCATGGGTTCTCTTTGTGTTAGAGATCTCTGACGTGCTTCTTGCAAAACATCCACTATTTTAAGTGCTTGTTCGTCCGGTTTGTATAAGTTTTGGGTTGCAGTCAAATAGTAAAAAACAACTCCCGACATAATCATAATAATTGTTAGGGCAACAAGTATCTCAATTAATGAATAGCCTTCAGCACTTTTATTTATTCTTTTAGTTCTTAATTTTGGCTCTTTCATATGTTTTATCTAATAAGTTTAGGAGTTTTTTGGTTGAACAAATTCTATTTAAAATAGACAAAGTTGAAATGGGAATTTTCTTAGTATTGAAATTATAGAAAATAAAACAAACATTGTCAACAAATATAAACAATGTTTTACCAATTATTGTTTCAAATTGTTTAATAAAACTTTCAAACATTGAAAAATTTGTATAAAATAACGAGAAATTATTAATTTAATTAATAAATTGGAAAAAAAGATGGGAATCAAAAAACGCTATAAGAATCAAACTACAAGTTAGAACGGAACAAACAAACAATTGGTAAAATTGCCAAATCCTACAATCTTTTTTAGTTCTGACAATTCCAATTAAAATATTTTTATTAAACTTCTATTACTTAGTATTGAAAATCAGTAAAATGGCAGAAGAAAAAAAAGCAGAAGCAAAAAAAAGTTTCTCACTTGATTGGTTAGTTGGCGGAGTTTTGACAAAACTCGGAGATACTTTTGACCGCTTTACTGGCAGAAAATGGAATCCGTCAAGTAGCCTTGCCACAAGTAAATTGACGGAAAAACTAAAATTTTTGCTTGATTCTGAAGTTAGAGATTTGGGAAAAGATGGCAAGTTTGTCCCGCATCAAATCACATTGAAAATGCAATGGGACAAATTTTCGTCGGATTCCGAAGACGGTTTAGTTAAACTCGAACACGAATTATGTGCGGCGGCGATTGATCATATCAACGACAAACTTTACCACACCTATGCTCCTTTAAATATAAAAATAAAGACGGATTATTTTACGGAAGGTGTAAGAATGTTGTCGAGTTTTGGGAAGTTTTCCGACAAAGAAGATGACGAAGTGGCGATAAATGTAACCGTTCCAAATATGAATGTAGCTGATTTTATTTCGGAAAATAAAATAACTGTTAATTTGGAAGAACCTGTTGTCAAAGTGGCTGAAGACATAATTATCGCAAGATTTTCAGCAAATAATAAGGCACACGAAAATGAATTGAATTTTACTCAAAAGAAACGAATTTCGATTGGGAGGTCAAAAGAAAATGCTTTGGCAATCAATGACCAGAGTGTTTCCAAACTTCACGCCGCACTTGTTTTAGGAGATGAAAAACAACTTATGGTCGCCGACACAGGTTCAACCAACGGAACATTCATAAACGGAAAGCGTATAGCCTATGGAAAGGCAGTTGCGTTTGATGATGATGCAAAACTGAAATTTGGCACAGTAGAAGTTTCCTTTGAAAGATTGTTTGTGGAAGAGGAAATTTTTGACGAACAAGTTGAGCCTCTAGAAGAATTTGAATTGAGTGGAGAAGATTTTGCACAGGAAGTTAAACCGACAGAAGCGAGTTTTGGAACAGATGAAAAAAATATTCCGATTTCGCCTGTAAATTCTGGTAATGTGATAGATGAAATTTTGCCTACACAAGCAATCGTTGATGTAACAGAAAATAAAGTTCAGTCGAATCAGACAGAAGTTTTAGAGACTGAAATCAAAGAAGACTCAGAGATTAAAAAGACGGAAATTAATACGACCAATGAGAGTAAGGAAATAAATATTGACAAAACACAAGACTGGGAAATATAAAGATGCTTTTATTTTTATTACAGATTGATTGGGATAGTTACAGACCGGAAAAACTTTTCGGCGTACAGATTCTCGAACGCACACCTGCCGGGTTAACAATTGTATATATTATTGGTCTGGCTGTTTTGGTCGGCTTTTTATTTGTTTCATTTATCGGAAACTTCAACCGTCCAAGATTTAATTTTGAACTGAATCTGCCCAAAGAAGTTAAGAAAAAACTAAGCTCAACTGCAACCAATCGAAGCCTACGCTTATGGCAAGTCGTATTTTTTATACTTGCTTTCGGTGTTTACGGTTATCACGTCTATTGGACATATTACGCCGATGAATATAACGAAAAATTTCAAGAATTGAGTTACAAAGACTTGCGTTATCGTCGAACGACCGCAGCAAATTTACGCGGTTGGATGTTAGATCGTAACGGTAATCTGGGAAGTGCTTTAGCCTATTATAAAGTGGATAAAGATGGTGATATTGTTCGCGGTTTCGCACTCGATAAAGAAATGGCACATTTGCTCGGCACAGAACGCGGAACTCCCGGTTTAGAAAGAAGTCTCTACCGCAAAAAAGCCGATCCGATGCCGGAATCGTGGGAAGTTTTAACAAAGGTCAAAAAAACTGAGGAAGAAAAACGTGATGTTCGCATCACGATTGATCGAGATTTACAAACTTATGCAGCCGAACAATTGAAGGATAAAAAAGGTGCGATCGTCGTTATCAATCCGCAAACCGGCGATGTTTTAGCGATGTATTCAAACCCATCATTTAATATTAACGAGGCACAAAGCCTTGATGATTATTTAAAATTGGAAGGGAATTCGCGTGATAAACCACTTTTGAATCGAGCAACTCGTGAATATTACGTTCCGGGTTCAACTTTCAAAACATTCACGATGCTGACGGCATTCCGTAATAATAAACAAAATACAAATCTGACAAGTACTACCGAAGGATTTATTCCGTTTCGAGGTTCACGCCCGATCTTTGATGCAGTTCCTCCGTGCGAACCGCCTTATGGTTGCGGAAGTTTGAATATTGCACAGGCTTTTGAAGCATCTTCAAATCAATACTTTTCGCAGATGGCAGTTTTACTCGGAAGAGAAAGAATGGGCGAAACAGCGAGAATGCTTGGAATTTCTCCGGTTGAAACTCCACAAGAAGCTGTCAGAGCAAACTTTTTCCCGGACATTTGGAATGCAAGCGATGATAAAATTGCAAATTCAATCGCACCACGTCAATCAACACTTGTTAACGGCAAAAATATCTCAGCTTATGATTTAGCTTTGGAAGGAATGGGGCAAGGTTATGCAGGACAAATGACTCCGTTTCAAATGGCTTTGATCGTTTCGGCAGCAGCAAATTTGAAGGGAAAGTTGATGAAACCGAAAATTGAATATGATCTGAAACCGGTTGAATATTCGCAAATTGTTTCACCTGAAAAAGCCGCTCAAATCAGGCAGATCATGGCACTTGTAACTGAAGGAAGTGGTGGAACTGCGACAAGGGTATTCGGAGCAGTTCGTTCGGCGGGAATTCGTTCCGGTGGCAAAACGGGAACAGCAGAAAAGCAGGCTCCCGTCTATGATAAAGTTACAGGAAAATTGAAAACAATTAAGCGTAAACGAAAAAATGCCGACGGTGAATTAGTAGAATATGACGCACCTGTAATGTATGAAAGAACCGACAGTTGGTATGTTTCTTTTGCACCGCTTGAAAATCCGCAATTAGCGATTGCCGTAGTAGTTGAAGGCGGTGGTTATGGGGCAAGAGTTGCCGGACCTATTGCCGCAAATATTATTCTAAAAGCTAAAGAATTAGGGCTTTTGGGTGATAAATATACACCGAAAGTAAATACAAGTAATTCAGACGCTTCAACAAAAAAACGCAGAAGACGTTAATGATGTGAAAATAATATGAAAAGCCGTGCATCATCACATTTTTTTATTTTGATTTTGGTTGTCGTTTTATCGGCGATCTCGCATTACTCCATTTATTATGGAGCTTTGATTCGCGGTTATGAAGCTTCATGGTTGATGGGGGGAAGAGATTTACTGCTTTTGAGCCTTCTTGCCGCTTTACCGATTTTTCTTTCGATAATTTTCAAATATAAAGGAAATTGGACAATATATACTTCAGTTATAATTTTATTTTCAATCGGTTTAACAGCACAATTCCGTTTATTTACCGACCCCGAATATACTTCCAGAGGAAATAAAGCCGAAGCGAGAAAAGCAAAGATAAAAACTCTGCAAGAGCATTATATTCAACAAAACTATTCCGCCGAAAAAAAGAAAATAATGGGATTGGAAGCGACTCCGCCAACGCCCGTGGATCTTTCACAAATAACGCCGCGACCTTCGGGAGTCGGTTTAGACGAAATACTTTTTTCCGGGAAAACCTTAATTCCACTTTTTGGTATAGGTTGTTTTCTTGGTGCATTTTTTCTGTTCCGTGAAGATAAGTTCCTTGAGATAATGCAGAAAAATGGATTTCTGATCGTCTTGTTGACACTTGTTCCGCTTTTGCTAGCGGCGATAACATCCAGAGCGGGAAAATCAATCGGGAATATGACACCCTGGGAACTGTCCAAAATTCCGTTTTTGATCGGTTTTGCGGCGATACTTGCAGTTCTATACAAAAATCTGGCACGCACATATTGGGGAATTCCTCGTGCAAAAGATGTTGTTCCGCTCGTATTTATGGCAGTTTTGCCATTTTTCCCATTCTTCGTTCTCAAGGATTTCGGGCAAATGATGGTTTTCAGTTCGGTTTATGTAACTCTATATTTTATCGCTGTCCGCCGTTTTCCGCAGAGATTTGTTTTGATCGGAAGTGTCGTACTGCTCGTTAGTATTTTGGTTGTCAGTGCTTTGCCCGATAAAACGCAGGATAAAGTTCCTATTTTGCCCTATGCTGCAAAACCGATAAAGAAAATTTTGCCTGACAGAATTCAACAAAGATTTCATTTATGGCTCGATGGTTTTAATCCGCCGACACCCGAAACAGATTGGTGGAAATCGAGTTATGATAGTTATTACAAGCGTTTGGTCGAAAAAAATCCCGAATTGCCGGAGATGATCAAACAAGACCCTGATTTACAAAGAACAATAAATGTTGATGCGTGGTTCGATGTTCTCGCATTTCAACCCGCACAGGCAACTTATGGCTTATCTTCCGGCGGAACGACCGGACGTGGTTTAGGACTTGGTTTCGTTGAACTTATTCCGGTTGCTGATTCTGATTATATATATTCTGCGATTGCCGAAGAACTTGGACTTTTAGGCGGATTATTGGTAATCTTTGCCTTAATTATCTTTGTGAGTGGCGGAGTTAGGACGGCTTTGGATTCAAGGGATATGTTCAGCAAACTCTGTTCAGTCGGGTTAACTGCTTTTATAGGTTTTCAGGCACTTGTCAATATCGGCGGAATTACAAGAGCATTGCCGATGACGGGAATTACATTACCATTTGTCAGTCACGGCGGTTTTAGTTTAATTACAAGTTTTATTATGCTTGGAATGCTGATGGCATTTTCGCATCGCAATGCAGTTGACAGACAGATAAATCTTAAACAAAATTCACAGTAATTTCTATAGTTTTTTCATACAATAAAAGGGTTCGTAATTTAAAAGTTTAGCTTAGTTGGAGAAATGAATAATGCAAGACAATTTGCAAATAAACTCAGCGGCGATAACCGATAAAGGTTTAAGCGAAAAACGACCGCAAAACGAAGATTCTTATTTGGAATTGATTGACAGCGGTTTATATGCCGTTGCCGATGGTGTCGGTGGAGCTCAAGCGGGCGATGTTGCTTCACAGATGGCGATGGAAATTCTTGGTGAAGGATTTATCAATTTGCAGGAAGATGGCGATGCGGAAGAACGTATGAAATCCGCCATTCAACAAGCCAATAGTGCTATTTTCCAAACATCTCACGAACTGGCTCAACTTAGCACAATGGCGACAACAATTGTTGCATTACACATAAACGGGAACATTGCCACGATCGGTCATGTCGGAGATTCACGACTTTATCGGTTAGATGTTCACGGAAATTTATTTCGTGAAACACAAGATCATTCGGTTGTCGAAGAAGAGGTTCGTGCCGGACGTATGACTCCCGAACAAGCACTTACACATCCGAGCCGAAATGTAATCAGTCGTGCATTGGGAGCGGAACAAACCGTCGAAATTGATATGAAAACGATTATGTTTGAACCGAACACAAAGTTTTTAGTTTGCTCGGACGGCGTAACTCGGCACATTCCCGACGAAGAAATTCGCTCAATTTTGATGACTGAAAATGATAATTTTCAGGTCTGCCAAACGATCAAAGAACTCTGTTTTGAACGTGGTGCAGAAGATAATTTAACGGCAGTTATTGTTTCAATCACCGAAGCAAGCGAAGAAGCATTTGCAAATAATGATGGGAATTTATCAGATTTTGATGAAGACACAGTTGCAACCGCTCGTCCGCCTTTGGTAAATAGTGCTGTCTTTGGTAACACAAGAGAAGAAATAGCTGAACAACCTCAAATGCAAAATATTGCAATGTCTGAAACTGTGGAATCAATAAGCGGATACGAAGAATCTGATGAAGAAATTATTATTCCGACAATTTCAGACTCCAATTCAAATAAGATTTCGATTTCAACAAATGACAATGATAATTCGTCGGATAATCTAAATGCCAAAAATGATATTGAATCTATTCGAGCGGATGAAAATCGTAGCAGTGGAATTTTTGGCAAAATTTTATCTGCAATCGTGTGGCTAATTATCGGTGGCGTTTTGGGTGCATTGGGATATTACTTTTATTCAAATAGCAACATATTAAATGCCGGAAATTCGACTCAAACTTCCGTTGCAGATAAGCAAATATCTACATTTGAACAAAAAAGGCGGGTTGTTGATAATAATCCCGGCGAATATGCCGCGAATAATGTGAATCCGGGCAACGCGGAAGAACATTATCTGCTTGGTCGTGCAAGTTTTTTAAGTGGACAATTTGAAACAGCAACTAAAGAATTGGAAATTGCAAAAGAAAAGATCGCAGAATTTGATGAGATCAACCGAAAAGTTGTTGAAAATGATATTGTCAGTATGTTAGAAAATATCGCCAATAAAGCTAAATCAAGTGGAACGGAAAAAGTCCCAGCTGTAGAGAAGACCGAAGGAGCGGAAACAAAATCGCTCGAAGAAGTTAAAACACCAGCAGAAGAACCGATCAAAGACGTGCCAAAAGGCAACGATAACTAAATTAATGCAAAGAGCAGAAACACGACCGTTAGGGAGTGTGTCAAAGTTAGTATAAAGCACACTTCCTAACGGTCGTGTTTCTTCCTCGAATTTTTTGCTTCAAACAAAATAATTCCGCAGGCAACGGATAAATTTAAACTTTCGACATTGTTTTCCATCGGGATAAAAATACTTTCGTCAATCTTTTGCCTTTCCGATTCCGATAAACCGTGTGCTTCCGAACCAAAAATTAACAGAAGTTTTTTGTTCCAATCAAAGTCTTGATAACTCGTATGTGAATTTATATCGGCACAAACCGTCGTTAAATTATTACTTTTTGCCCAATCAATAACTTCATCAAAATCAGCATTTGACCAGATTGGCAGACGGAAACTCGCTCCCATCGCACCTCTTAAAGCCTTCGGTGAAAAAACATTTGCCGATGATTTCGTTGTGATCACACCTGCAACTCCAGCCGCTTCTGCTGTTCGCAAAATTGCTCCGAGATTGCTCGGATTATTTATTTCGTGAAGCAATATAAAATGCGGTGTAGTGGATGAGTTTAATAAAAGTCTTTCTTTATTACTGACAGGCATTTTAGAAATCAAAACAATGCCTTGTGAAGATTTTGTGTCCGATATTGTATTGAAAAGTTTGTCGGGCAAAATGAAACTTTGAATATCTGCGGATTCAAAGTTACTAACTAAATCGGCAAATTGCTCATTTACAGAAAAACTCTCCGAAATAAAAACTTCGGAGAGCTCCAGATTGCTTTTTAACGCTTCATTTACCAGCCGAAAACCTTCAATAAAAATTGCATCTTTGATACGTCCATCACGAACTTTCCTGGCAAATTTTAATCTCTGATTATCGCGGCTGTTGATTTTCAGCATATTATAAATTTACTTTTTTGGTTCGATTCTGATTTCTTTGATGCGTATGTCGTCCATCGGTCTTTCACCATTTTTCGGCGTAAATCCAGCGATAGTGCGGGCATGATTCATACCTTCAATAACTTTGCCGAAGATCGTGTATTTATTATCAAAACCTTCTTCACGTTTCAAAGTAATAAAAAACTGTGAATCAGCCGAATTAAAGTCCGGACCTCGTGCCGCACCGACAATTCCCGTATCGTATTTTATATCGGAGAATTCGGCTTCAACCGGTGGTTTACCCGAACCGATTTCCGTGTCGGAAGGAGCGGCATTGGGTTTTGTTCTTCCGTCGCCCACTTGTATCACGCTTGGATTTATTCGATGAAATGCGATTCCTTTATAAAATCCTTCTTTCGCAAGTTCCTTAA
>JBGTHN010000070.1:0-2893 GCA_041746235.1 Pyrinomonadaceae bacterium
CGCCGCACTTTTATTGCTCTCGAACACGCTTATCACGGCGACACAATCGGTGCGATGTCCGCCAGCGACGATTCTGCTTTTACAGCACCTTTCAAAAATCTCCTTTTTGATGTGAAACGTGCCGAAGCACCTTACGCTTTGCATTGCGATAAGTGTGGGGTCCAGAGTCCAGAGTCCAAAGTCCAAAGTCTGGAAAATAAGTCAGTAGCGTCGGCGTTAGCCGATGATTCAACGTCGAACACTCAAAAGCCCAAATGCAATCTATCTTGTGCCGAAAGTCTCGAAGAACTACTCGCAAAACACCACAAGGAAACTTCCGCCGTCATCATCGAACCGATGTTGCAAGGTGCGGGCGGAATGATCGTCTGGGAAGCGGATTACTTAAAAAGAGTCCGCGAACTTTGCGACAAATACGGAGTTTTGCTGATTGCGGATGAAGTTCTCACAGGTTTTGGCAGAACAGGAAAAATGTTTGCCTGCGACCACGCCGAGATTTCGCCCGATATTATATGCCTTTCCAAAGCCTTGACCGCCGGTTATATGCCGCTCGGAGCAACTGTTGCAACCGAGGAAATTTTTAACGCATTTTATGATGATGACCGTCTGAAAACTTTTTTCCACGGACATTCATATTGTGCGAATCCGCTCGCTTGTGCTTTGGGAATCGCCAATCTCGAACTGTTTGAAAAAGAAAACACGCTCGAAAAGATCGCATTTATCAACAAAAAATTCCTTGCATTCGAGCCAAAATTATCAGCCTTCGATTTAGTCCAAGACGTGCGAATAATCGGCGGAGTTCTCGCATTTGAACTAAAGGTTGAAGAAGGTGGTTATCTTGCCGACATTGGACAGAAACTTTATCAAGAATTCCTCAAACGCAACATCGTTTTGCGTCCACTCGGCAATGTTCTGCTCTTTATGCCGCCCTATGTGATCGAGGAAAAAGAGATCGATTGGGTGTTGAATGAGATTGGCGAAGTGCTTTCGGCAATGTGAATCGTATCTATAAATTTTGAGAAATGAACATTGAATAGTTGTAAATGCTCATTTCTCAAATGTGAAGCGTCAGCTAATATACACGAAGCGTAAGGCAACATACACGAAGCGTCAGGCAATATACGCGAAGCGTAAGCCAACACACACGAAGCAAGTGCTTACATACACGAAGCGTAAGCCAACATACACGAAGCAAGTGCTTACATACACGAAGCGTAAGCCAATATTCACGAAGCGTAAGCCAATATACACGAAGCGTAAGCTAACATTCACATCGCACACGTCAATATTCACATCGCACAGGCTTATATACACATCGCACAGGCTTGTTTTCAAGAAACGGTAGTGTCTTAAGTAATGCTTTTGCTTCTGAGCGTCCAATTGCAACTCAATGAACATCTGCCGAAAACTCGAAATCACAGTAGTTCTCTCACACGACCATCATTTTGAGCAAGAAGGTTTTAAGATTTTGCTTTGATTCGTTTAGTTTCAAAAAATGCTTGACTTTTTTCTGTCTATAAACTAAATTTAGATTCGTTGCTGAAATTTTGTAAGACAGGGGAAAAACAATGCCAAAAGACAATAATCAAGAAATTCAATTACCAAGACTTTCCCACAAAGAATTTGCCATTTTGGGTTTATTGGTTCCAAAAGGTGAAATGTATGGTTTAGAAATGGTCAAAGAATCGGATGGAAATCTCAAACGAGGTTCGATCTACGTTCTCCTATCGCGTATGTCCGACAAAGGCTACATCGAATCAAAAGAAGAACCGCGAGAATATCCCGAAATCGGAATCCCACGCCGAAAATATTGGGCTTCAGGACTTGGCGAAAGTGTTTACAGAGCAAATATCAAGGCACAGGAGTTTTTTTATTCTGAGTTGGTTTTGGGAGGGGCAAATCAATGAATATTAAAGAAATTAATTTTGAAGAGTTTCAAATTCAGTATTTGAAAAAAAACATAGACAGCTTGGAAAGTAAACTTCACAAATTAAGAAACGCTTTTACAGAAAATAGAAGTCAAATTAAATTTGCCGAAGCAAGTAAACAAAAAGCTGAGTTGTTTGAACCTGCAATCAAACGCGACGAAGAGATCAAATATGTATTAGCAACACTGCGTGCAAAACTAGAAAGTGACAAAGCCTTTCAAGCAGAAATAAGAAATGGATTATGTCCTATTCTTTCTCAAAAATGTTTAAATTTAGATGAAGAGGAAACACTTGATAGTTATATTATAAATCAATTTTCTGATATTAAATCAAAAATAGAAATGTTGGAAATTGAACAAAAAGATGTTGCAATCATTGTGGCATCTTCCATAAAAGCAAGACAAGATGCCGCATCTTTACCCATTCTTCTAAAACGCAATTTTGAAATTATGGAAGAGGGACGTTTGATTAGAGAAGAACAAGAATTACTCAAAAAGAAGTTTAATACAATTGAAATTGTTTACCCCAAAACTGAAGTTGATACTAATGGTGAAGTTAATTGCAAAGTGGGATCAAAATTATTAAAAATAGCGGAACTTCTATACTCACAAAAAACCTATAGTGAAGTATTTTTACAACATGTTGGTGATTGGCGAGAAGAATATTCCTTAGCATTAAGAGAGTATAGGTTATTCAAAGCAATAATCATTTATTTTAGAAATACTCTTGATTTTGCCTATAACATGCTCATTTGCAGTAGAGTTGGAAATATTTTTGATTTCATCATCAAATTAATTGGACTTATCGGTATTATGTTTAAGCTTTGGAAATAGCCTAAAGGATCAACTCAAATAATCCTTCAAAAATCTTTCCGTGGGCGATTTAATTTGCCTGTGTTAAAATATTTTCGAGGATAAAAGCTATGGAAAAGAATATCGAAAAAGAAATTGTTGACAAAGTTAAAATCC
>JBGTHN010000071.1:0-4129 GCA_041746235.1 Pyrinomonadaceae bacterium
AGAAAGTTTAAAACAGCCGATTCCGAATCTGTTGCATCACATACAGGTCTTTGAGATTTGAAAAGTTCTATAGTGCAATGCAATTTCTTTTACGGTAAAATTATTCCGTTTGCATTAAAACATTTGAAATTTGCTTTAGAAAAGTTATGCGTAGATTATTTATTTTATTTATAGTTATATTTTTATTTTCCTTTAGTTTTGCTCAATCGGGAAGACGTGCGGATGAAACAGCACTTAGTTCCGAAGCTAAAGTTATAAAAGAACTTACTGTTAAAGAAATGTTCACACAGGCGACAAATTACGCTCTGGATAAAATAACGGAATTAGAGCAGAAAAAAGTTCCATACAGCGAGTCGCTTCACAAAGAAATTTTACAGGAACAAAAGCAATTGGCTGCAAAATATGCCTCGGAAGTAACGAGTCGAAAAGATCTTGCGGGCGAAGATTTTTATTATTTGGGACGACTTCATTGGCTTGCGACAAACGCGACTGATTCGGCGGAAGCATTTAAGAAATTTCTCGCAATTCCAAATGGTGATACTGAAATGATGCAGACAGCACGTTCGGTTGTCGTTGTCATTTCCGCTGACGCTAAAGATTTTGAAACTGCCGAAAAAACACTTGCCGAATACAAAAAAAATCAACCCATCCGCACAAGCGAAATTGCCAAGATGGAAAAGCAGATGGCTCACAGTTATCGCCTTGAAAATAAATACGAATTGGCGGTAACACACGCAGATGAAGCGTTTATAGCGACCAAAACTTTACTTTTTGAAGACAGTTCGAGAGCCAGATCATTGAGTCAATTCTTGGACGCAGGAATAACTGCTTTTGAAATTCAAAGAGAATTAGACAATCGCGTAAAAGCTGAAGAAACGCTTGAAACAATGCGTAAATATGCGGTTACGGTTAAATCCCACTCAGTTTATTTTCGTGCGGTTGATGAACGAATCAGATATTTAATTGATACAAAGCGTAAACCTGCCGCATTGGAATTGTATAAAACAACACTCAAACAACTTGACCAAGATTTTACGGATATATCACTGCGAAATGCCGTAAAATCAAAACTTTTGAAACGCGAAAAGCATTATGCAATTTTGGGCGAAACTGCTCCCGAATTGGCTTCAATTGATCGTTGGCTGCCGAATAATCCTCAATCCTTTGAAAATTTACGTGGAAAAGTTGTTTTGCTTGATTTTTGGGCGACTTGGTGCGGACCTTGTTTGGCGGCTTTTCCTTCCTTAATTAAATTGCATAACGAACTGGAAGAAAAAGGTTTGGTTATATTGGGCGTAACAAAGTATTACGGACAAGCCTACGGCGACAAAGCTGATGAAGCAAAAGAAATCGAATTTCTTAAAGATTTCAAAATGAAATATAAATTACCTTATAGCTTTGTGGTTGCAAAAAACCAAGCAAATCAATCTACCTATGGAGCAATAAGTATACCGACTGCTGTTTTAATTGACCGCAAAGGTGTCGTTCGATTTGTTGAAAGCGGAACAGGCGAAACTCGTGAACGACAAATTAACGATATGATTCTTAAACTTCTTGCTGAAGAAGAATAAATTTCACTTGGCAGTTACGATTTAATAATCTAAAATACTCACTCTAAAATAAAAAGAACAAAATAGATCTTAAAAGGCTCACTATTTCTGTTAGATACTTGTTGAAAACAATGACTCGGAAATCCAAAACTCAAACTTTTTACGACCGCATTGCCGAAGTCCATAATTTCGCATTGCAGATCAACGGCTATCGCAAATCAGTTGCAAAATACTTACGTTCACTAGACTTACAAGTTGATTCCGAATCTTTCGTCCTAGATGCAGGAAGCGGAACGGGTATTGTTACTTCGGGTTTTTTTGATGCCGGTTTTCAATCGAAAAAAATTATTGACCTTGATTTATCTTTTAATTCCCTGCAAGTTTCACGCGGTGAATTTGAAAAAGACAAAAGAATTGATGCGAAAAAAGTCTGTGCGGTTCAAGGAAACATTCTGGAACTGCCATTTTCGGATGAAACATTTGAATTTGTTTTGACCTGCGGTGTTTTGGAATATGTTTCACTTGATGCCGGATTAAAAGAAATGGCACGAGTTGTAAAAAAAGGTGGCAAACTTGTTTTAATTCCAATTAAACCTTCAATTGTCGGTTCGGTATTGGAGGTTCTATACAAATTTAAAAAACACCCGCTTGAAGACGTAAGACGAATTTCGCAACAGTATTTTACAATCGTCGGTGATTATAAGTTCCCTATTATTGAACCGATGAGTTGGTCAAAAATGATTTTTTTGTTGGAAAAGAAATAGGTTTATTAGTTCCAAATTTAATAAATGTAGGTCAGAAACTCTTTAGAAAGTAAGAAAATTGTCCACAGATGAACACAGATAAACACGGATAAATTGTTTTTCAAATCTATTTGATTAGAGTAATCATCTTACTTTGAGGTTCATTAAAAATCTAAAAAAAATCTGTGTTTATGAGTGTTCATCTGTGGATAAATAATTTCTTCCAAATTTGGAAATACTGAGATTGGTTATATGAATAAACCTCTGATAATTGCACATCGCGGTGCTTCCGGCATTGCACCCGAAAATACTTTGGCGGCATTTGAAAAAGCAATTTCAGTTGGAGCGGAAGGAATCGAATTTGATGTTCAGATTTCAAAAGACGGTGTTCCGATGGTTTTTCACGATGCAGATTTGCTGCGGATCGCTCAAAAAGAAATTTTAGTAAAAAATCTAACAGTCGCCGAATTAAAACAAATTGATACAGGTTCATGGTTTAATTCTCAAAACCCGCAAATTGCTCAGGAGAGTTTTGCTTCGGAAAAAATTTCCACATTGGCGGAAACTCTCGATTTTCTAAAAGATTACAAAGGAATAATTTACGTTGAATTAAAATGTGAAGAAACAGATATTAAACCTTATTGTAAAGCGGTTTGCGAAATTATAAAAGATTCAAAATTACTGCCGCAAATTATCGTCAAAAGTTTTCATCTTGATATGCTTCCGCAAATAAAAAAGCACTGTCCGAATGTCCGAACCGCAACACTTTTTGCTCCGAAGATAATGATTTTGCTTCGTAAAGAAAAGCGTTTGATAAATATTGCAAAAGAGTTGAAGGCAGATTTTCTTTCGCTACATTTTTCATTGGTTACAAAAAGACTTATAGAAAATGCCGGAAAGCAAAATCTAAAAGTAGCAATTTGGACAGTGGACAATCCGCGTTGGATAAGACGCGGATTAAAACTCGGAATCGAACATATTATTACAAACAATCCCGCACAACTTTTGGAAAAACGCCGCGAAATTTTTGAGAAAAATTCTTTTCAATAAAAAAAGAACGCCGAAAGAGGTTATGTCTTTCAGCGTTTCGAGTGATTTTGTGATTTGTCTGTTATTTGTAAATCTTCACATTTTGCAGATTGTTATTTTGTTCTGTTTCAATCACCAAATAAACGTCCCACGCCCAACGTCCCAGTTGTGAACCTTGCGTATCTTTGACTTTTGCCCGATACTTGAAACGGTTGCCAAATTCATCCGTCCGTCTTGATTCCCGATAATCTAAGTCAATAATTTTCAAACCCAACCCGCTAACCGTTTTCAGTTCATTTGTTTCTGAAATGCCGTTATGATTTAAGTCTTGCCATAATCGAAGACTTGCAAAAACGGAATCAAATCGGTCAAGTTTTCCATCTTCGTTTCCGCCGTTTTCGGTTTTGTCAAAAACCGCCAACGCCAAGAAACCATTTTTCACTTCACCTTCGGGTGGTGCGGGTTGTTGGGTTGAATTTCCAAATAACTCTTTTCCGTTGTCAATTTGACCGTTACCATTGCGGTCAAGTGCCAACCAAGCATCGTCGGAATCGGCTGAACTCCACGCAACTTGTTCTTGATTTCCATCACCGTTGAGGTCAAAATGAATTCCGTTCTCGGCACTTGTCAGATTAAACCCATTACCTAAAATATCAATCACAATCGGCGAACCGCCACAAAAGCAACTAGACCAATCATAAGTACCACCGCTTTGAAAACACATATCAAGCTCATATTGATCGGGGTTACACGGGCTACAAATATTGGCAGAATCGCCGCCCTTAAATTCTTTTCCGTCAATGGTTG
>JBGTHN010000072.1:0-2961 GCA_041746235.1 Pyrinomonadaceae bacterium
CATAATTCAGTATAAACTTCTAAAGAAAATAATGTGAGGAAACTTTAAGATAAATTTATTCTATCGCTTCAATTCTATCTCGGAAAACATTAACCAATTTATGTGTTTCGCTCAAATCAATTATGTCATCCCAAATTGTGGTCAAAGCCGTATGAAACCCACGCATTTTCATATTTCCAAAGCGGATGTGAATTACTTTTGGCGGAGGTTCGTGGAAAATTATGCGGTTCGAGAAATCCGCATCTTTGGTGATGATGGTCAGATCATTTTCTTTTGCGTATTCCCAAATTTGCTCGTCCGTCCATTCATCATCAATGTAAGTTTGATGAATAAAATCTTCGCTATTCCACAAAGAAAAACGGTGAGGCAAATTTACATCAATAAGATATTTGGGCATTTTAGACGAAGGATTTTATTACGTAATTGCGGTTCATCAAGTTTGTCGCAAACTCAAGACAAGCGGAAATATCCTCGCGTTCGAGCGTCGGATATTGATTGAGAATTTCTTCAATACTTTCACCCGCACTTAGAAATTCTAAAATCGTTTGCACAGTAATTCTTTTCCCGCGAACCGTTGGTTTGCCGTTACAAATTTTTTCGTCAATTGTAATCCTATCTAAAGCTTTTTTCATAAATTTTATAATAGCATTTTGATCGTATTTTTATCCAAATAAACTCGGTTGCTCATCATCTTCATTATCTTCGTTACCTTCGGGAAACCAACGATAAACATTTAGATCACAGACACCCTTTTCGCTAAATTCGATGCCTTCGTCTTCGAGTTGTTTTTGTTGGATATTGTATGGAACGAGCAATTTTTGGGTTGAACAACCGCCTTTTGAATTTATGACTCTCTGCCACGGGACATTTTCGGTTGAGGCAGCGTGCATTACGTAGCCAACGGTTCTTGCGGTATAACCTTCGCCAAGAATCTCGGCAATTTGTCCATAAGTCATCACTTTGCCCGACGGGATTTCGCGGACAATTTCATAGACTTTTTCGCGGTAGCTTTGTTCATCAACTCTTTTCATAAAAAGATTTTAGCCACGAATTACACCAATTGCACGAATAGAAATAAGTTTTATCTTACCAATTTACAGGTAAATTTTTTCTTAAATGTTCCCTCTCTTTCCCGAAACCATTCCCGCCATTCTTCGATCGCTTTTTCTCTTTTCTCTTGCGAACTCGCAGGTTGAAAATTCAATCAAGTCCCACTCAGATCACGCAAAGCCATTTCCGCAAAGAATCTTGTTTGCAGATTTTTGCTTGCCAATAGTTCAAGCAATTCTTCAACCGTCTTTTGGCGAAATTCATCACGCATTTTTTTGAAACTAGTTTTCTTCATATACTTCCAAAAACTTCGGCGGAACTTCATCAACTAACCAAACACCGTTTTCAGAAACGAAAAACTTGAAATTTTCGGTTAACATTTTTTCCGTTTCGATCTGAAAAATAACGGGTTTTCCATAACGAGTTCCAACGTTTAGAGCAGTTTCGATATTATCCGAAAGATGAACGTGATGGCGTTTCATCTTCTGTAGACCGCTTTCATATATCTTACCGAGATTTTTCTCAGCCGTTCCATGATAGAGAATTTTCGGAGGAATTTGCTCTTCCAGTCCAAGTTCTACATTGATCGAATGTCCTTGATTCGCACGAATCATTGTTCCGTCTTCATTGAATGCAAAACGCTTTTTGTCGTTAGTTTCGACAACCTCTTCTAACTCAGTTCTCGTAAAACTTCTGCCGTTTTCTGCACAAGCCTTTCTTAAAGTTTCAACATTAACCCAACCATTTTCATCCAATTCAATTCCAACTGCGTCTGGTTTATGTCGCAACACAAGGCTTAAAAACTTACTTATTTTTGTCTTACTTTTTTCGTTCATATTATCCTTTTATAAAGAAAACGTAACAAACAATCGTATGGGCAACGGCTTGTCTTTGCCCATGAGACGTATGGCGAAAAATTGCGTTGATAATTAAATAGTTTACGGTTAATGAATATTGCCAAACATCTTTGATAATCCCGTTTGCTTTTCGCATTCGCTCAATGGTCAAGGACAAGCCGTTGCCCTCTAGAAGATTGGTAAATTTATAATTCCCGCAAAACCGTCCGTGAAGGCGAACCATCCCCCGCACCGTCTGCAATTTTTAGCGGTAAACTTATCAATTCATATTCGCCGTCGGAAACTTCGCGTAAGTCCAAACCTTCTAAAATTATAACTTCATTTTTGAGCAAAGTTATATGAGTTTCCGGCGATTCGGCATCGAAGGCTTCGACGGATAAATAATCAATTCCAACAAGTTTTACGCCTTTTTCAACTAAAACTTTCGCGGCTTCGGGTGTGATGTATGTAAAATCTTTGCGAAATCCTTGATCGAAGTTTGTCCAGAATTCAGAGTTGCGTGTTTTAAATAAAACACGCTCAACATTTTCTAAATCTTTGATATGTTTCGGCTCGATCGCCAACACCTCATCGCCTAATTCAACAACTCTGCATTTGCCAATAAGCGTGTTTAAATCGAGTTCGATTATTTTCTTTGTACCTTCGATAAAATGATTTGGTGCGTCAACATGCGTTCCCGTATGAACGCCTATACAAATCTGGGAAACATTGGCATTGTCTCCGTTTTCGATCGAAAGTTTCAGATCTATCTGCACACTAGGATCGCCTTCATAAACAGGAGTTTTATCAGAGATCGGGACGCTTACATCATAAATTTTCATAATTTTAGAATAATTCAGTAAATAATTTTGAGCAAGCAATTTGGCAAAGTGGCGTGCCTCTGTTAGAAATTAAATTGCTATAATATTATTTTAGAAACTTTAAATTAACTTTTATAAAAGAAATGAGAATACAAAGAGAAGAACACAAAAACAAAGGTGCATTTTTTATCGAAGGTGAAGACGGCGATTGGCTTGCGGAAATGACTTATTACCGCGAAGGACAGCGAAAAATT
>JBGTHN010000073.1:0-6424 GCA_041746235.1 Pyrinomonadaceae bacterium
TGTCTCAATAATTTCAAGAGCGACTTCTGTAATTAATAATGAACCTGCTCTCGAACTTATCCAAAAAACCGTCTTTGACGAGTGCATCAAAATCTGATGCTAGAGAAGGGTTGGTATTGTTATGATACGTTTTTTATCAAATAGTTGCAATGTAGATCTGCCGATAGTTTTAACAAGGCTTTCTTTTTTTCAGCATCATATTAATAGTCTGATTCCTCTAAACGCCTGTATGGAATGCCCAATTTATGTAGAGTGGCTTCAAGTTCGACAATAACCGCTATATCTGCCGCCTCAAAATCCACGCCGTGTGGTTTACGATTATAAATTGCTTCGTAAACATAATATTTCTCGTCTTCGCCGATACCCAAAACAGCTATTTCCTTTTCAACTAATTTCTTATCTATCCTGTTATTTTCAGGAACGTAAGGAATACTGATATAAACCATTATTTACTCCATTTTTAAAGATTTTGATTCTATCTACTGACAATAGACACTACTTACCAGCACGGAATCTTTTGATTAAGATAAGTTATTCATAATACCATTATTTGAACAATAACGATCAAATAATAATTTAAATCTAAAATCGAACCCTACATCAAACAAACCTCAAAACAACCACATTTCATAAAAACAAACAAATTTTACGTAATTTGCGGGTTTCTTAAAAGAAATTTTCACATTTTTTGACAAAATCTGTATAAACTAAGTATTTATAGGTATTTATACGATTTTCCGTCCAGTTACTCTTAACGAAAGTAAGCTGACTCTTGACGTAAGTAACCTGACTCTTGACGTAAGTAACCTGACTTATGACGAAAGTAACCTTACTTTTAATAAGATCACTCTGACTTTTAACGAGAGTAACCTTACTCTTGATGAAAGTCAGCTTACTTTTGATAAGATCACTCTGACTTTAACAAGATCACGCTTTACCCTGACGAAAGTAAATTGACTTCCCTATTAAGTAGGCTTGACTTTGATGTTTGTTGAGTTACCTTTTGCGAATCTATGAAGATTTGGACGAAATCGTCAAACTCGAATCAATCGGTTGTGAAATTCCCGCTGAAGAAATTTATGCTCAAATTAATTTTGAGAAGAAAATAGAGTTATAAAATATTTAGCTAAAAACTATTCACCTGCCAAATTTTGCTGTTTTGTTGAACGAACTCTGAGAACATAAACTTTTTCGTCTTGAACCGAAAATAAAATCCGATAAATATGCGGCTTTGCACCGTAGAGAAGTTGTCTGACCTCAACATCGAACGCTTCGCTTTCGGAACTGATCGGACAGCGTTCAGGAAGTTTTGAAAGTGACGTGATTTTCTTGCTCAAACCCCACAACCAATTTTCTGCAAAGTCCGGCATATTTTCTAAAAACCATGTATTTGTTTCAAAAATATCAGCCTTCGATGGAGTGATAATAACCTCG
Organism: Pyrinomonadaceae bacterium; assembly: GCA_041746235.1. Classification (GTDB taxonomy): domain Bacteria; phylum Acidobacteriota; class Blastocatellia; order Pyrinomonadales; family Pyrinomonadaceae; genus Aridibacter. The sequence continues at coordinate 1,435 of JBGTHN010000073.1, forward strand.
AATTGCACTAGGACACCTCGCCAACCTTTTGCAGAAGTTCGGCAAAAACCTTTTCCGATGTTTCGCCTTCCCCGTTTTTCATCTCTTTGATCGCAGGTTTTAATGCTTCGATTGTTTCAAGTTTTTCAGCAATTTCCATCAATTTCTGATAACTTCCCGCATCTTGTATAACGATCTCGGCTTTTCCGTTAATTGTCAAAACAATCGGTTTCCCCGATGTTTTCAACTGTTCCAAAAAATCACCCGTGTTGCGTTTGAAATTTGAAAGCGAATTTATTTCTTTTTGCAGATCTATCATTTTATTAACCTCATATTTGCACTAAATCTAAACTAAATTTAGTGCAAATAAAACACAAAGTCAAATAAATTAAACTTGCATCGAACATTACACCAAACAAACTCCAAAACAATGGCATTTAGCGAATCTATGAAGATCCGGACGAAATCGTCATCCTCAAATCAATCGGTTGTGAAATTCCTTTGTCGGAAGTTTATGCTCAAATAGTATTTGATTAATAATTTGTCAAAAACTCATAAGTTCCAAAGATACGGATTTAACCGTTAAAAACGGTGTCAGCATAAAGCCCCGTGTGCCAACGCGGGGTTTAATTGAACAAAATTACAATAGCCCATTAAATGGGCGACAGACCAATATTATGCTGTCGCTCTTTTCAAGAGCTTCAAAACATTTTACCGAAATCCGCCCCCGCGTTCGCACACGGGGCTTTATGCTATTCACCCGTTTCACGGGTTCAAAACAAAGACATTTGAGAAATGCGTGAATAAATTGTAGTTTATGGTAGAATCTTTTCTATTTTAGGACTCTCAAATTATGGATTTAATTGCATTTTTTCAAACTACTGACTGGGGCTTTTGGGGCGTGATAGTAACAGCAATCATTGGGCTAATTACTATTTCAATTGCAATTATTGCAATTATTAAATCTCAGAAACGCAAATCTCTTTCCTACGAAATCATTACAGAAACAAAATTGATAACAATTCACGAAGAAGCTAAAGAAAGGCTTGAAATTCTTTTCGATGGAAAGCCTGTCAAAGATGTAAGTCTATTGGTTTTTAAAATCATAAATGATGGAAATATTCCAATAACATCAACAGATTTTGAAGTTCCTTTAACTTTAGTATTTGATGAAAAAGCAGAAATTCTGAGTTCCGAAATAATTGAAACTTCTGAGGACTCATTAAAGCCAAAAATTTCTCATACCAAAAACAAAATTTCATTTTCCCCAACTTTACTCAATGCTAAAGATGATTTTCAGGTTAAAAGTCTAATCTTAGGATATGAAAATGAATTTACAATAGATACTAGAATAGTTGGGGTTAAAAGCGTTTCTAAAACAAGATACCGTTTTAATTTTAGAGAATTTATTTTTCTTGCAATTTTAGCATCATTTTTTGCCATTGTGTTCAGCATGCTACCTTCGATAGGAATTTCAATAAAAATACTATGGATTTTATTTGCAATTGTTGCAGGAGCATTAGTTTCAATTTTAACAACCTTTGTTATGAAATTTTTTGAAAAAACAGAATAAACCTTATTCAAACATATTCCGATTATCGCCTTTCTTAGCATCCTGAAACTGCCTAACATCGGAACGTTTTTTCGATGTGTATTCTTCGGTTGTGTCTTTGGCGACTACTTCGTAAAGTGTGGCTTGTTTGTCGCCTTGTTTTCGGAGGATTCGTCCGAGGCGTTGGATGTGTTCGCGGGTTGAGCCGCTGCCGGAGAGGATTATTGCAACAGAAGCGTCGGGGACGTTGACGCCTTCGTTGAGGACTTTGGAAGTTGCGAGTGCGAGGACATTTCCTTCGTTAAAGGCTTTGAGCCAGAAGCGGCGTTCTTTGATGTTGGTGTTGTGCGTGATGGCGGGAATTAAATAATCGTTGGAGATCTGATACACCATTTCGTTTTCCTGCGTGAAGATTATGCATTTATCTTTTTTGTGGCGTTTAAGGAGTTCCTGCAAGACCTTTAATTTTGAATCCGTTCCGAGGGCGATCTTTTTGTAATTTCGATAGGCTTTCATCGCCCGTCTGCCGTCCTCGCTTCTCGCACTCTGCATTATGAACATCCGCCAGCCGTCTTGTCCGTAAGGCAGATTCATTTTGCGTCGGAAATTGAGATAAATTTGGCGTTCGGTCTGATACATCATTCGCTCTTCCGCACTTAATTCGACCTCGACTCGTTCAACTGTATAATCCGCCAGATATTCGCCGGCAAGTTCCTGTGCTTCGAGACGATAGACAAATTTGCCGATCAATCTTTCCATATCGAATTCCGCACCATCCGCACGTTCGGGTGTGGCGGATAATCCGAGCCGAAACGGTGCGATCGCAAACTCCGCCGCATATTTATAACCTTCGCTCGGGAGATGATGGCATTCGTCAAATATAACTAAGCCGAACTGATTCCCGATGCGTTCCTGATGCCGAAAAGCCGAAGCGTAAGTTGTCACCGTAATCGCTCCGATCTCATAAAATCCGCCACCGATCAAACCGATCTCCGCATCAAACGCCTCGATCAAAGTGTCATACCATTGATTCATCAAATCAATCGTCGGCACGATCACAAGCGTCTGTCGCCCACACATCTCGATCGCCATCGTTGCCACGTGAGTTTTCCCCGCTCCCGTCGGCAAAACAACCACACCGCACCGCGAATTCTCTTTCCATTCGTTGATAGATTCGCTTTGATAAGGTCTTGGCTTTAGTGGAATTTTCTGTTTAAAATCAAACTTATGATATTTCTTGGCAAGGTCTTCGTAAGGGGTTTTGGATCGAACAAGATCAATTATAATTTCGCGGTATTTGAACGCAGGCGAGCGAAATTGCTTTGTCCGTGTGTCCCAAACGAAAGCACCCGGCACATCGTCCGTTTGATTCGCACCTTCTAAAGTTAAAGTTCCCGATTCAAATTTTAATTTGAGCATTTGTGAAGATTTTAACAGTAAAGTTGACGCTAGAGAAATTTGTTTATAACCGTTACACCTGTTCCTGTGAAATTATTCATATTCATAAGTTCTTCGATAGATTCTTCAAGCGAAACAGTTTTGCCGATTAGTTTTTTCGGTTCAAGTTTTCCTTGTTCGATCATACGAAACATTTCGGCGTATTTGTGGGCTTGCATTCCGTGACTTCCAATAATTTCAAGTTCGTTGGCGATAACTAGGTTTATTGGAATTGCGGTGTTTTTATGTTCGGCTTCGAGCAATCCGATTTGGATGTGTTTGCCGCGTTTTGCAAGAGATGAAATTGAATTGAAAGTAACTTGTGGATGCCCAAGTGCTTCGATTGAGACGTTAGCACCGCCTTTGGTGATTTCTTTTATTGCCTCAATTGGATTTTCTTTTTTTGCGTTGACGGTTGCAGTTGCACCGATTGATTTAGCAAATTCGAGTTTGTCGTCTGAAATATCAACCGCAATTGTATTTGCACCAAGTGCGTTGGCGATTATAATCGCCGAAAGTCCAACTCCGCCGCAACCGTGAATCGCAACCCATTCACCGCCTGTAACTTTGCCTTGATGAACGACGGCTCGAAATGATGTGATAAAACGGCAGCCGAGTGAAGATGCGGTTACAAAATCAATTTCATCGGGCAAATGCACAAGATTTGTGTCGGCATAATCAATCGCTACATATTCGGCAAACGCTCCCCAAGCTGTAAAACCTGGCTGAAATTGAAAATCACAAACTTGTTGATTACCCGAAAAACATTGCGGACATTTTCCGCAACCACCGACAAATGGAACGGTTACGCGATCGCCTTTCGTCCAGTTTTTAACATCGCTTCCGACTTCTTCGACAACTCCTGCAAGTTCGTGTCCCGGAACGTGCGGCAGAATAATATCCGCGTCATTTCCCATCCAACCGTGCCAATCGCTTCGGCAAATTCCACACGCTTCGACTTTTAACACAACGCCGTTTTTTGTTGGTTTTGGAACGGGAACATTTTTGATTGTTAAAGGTTTTTTGAATTGTTCGTAAATTGCGGCTTTCATATTTCTATATTAATTTCTCACGGCTTCAATTAATTTCTTTAAATTTTCGACAGGTTGAAGTCCCGTCAAACCTTGTTTTTTATCAGTAATAAATGCCGGAACTACATTTAATCCCATTTCTTCTGCGTAGATTTCATCGGTTAAAACATCTTCCAAAAACTCGTTTGTTTCCAAAGCATTTTGCAAAGAATCTGCATTAAGATTCAAATCTTTGGCAAATGTTAAAAGTGTTTCGAGTTGACCAATGTCTTCGCTAAGTTCAAAATAAGCACGAAAAATTGCATTCTTAAATTCGTCAAATTTCCCGATTGAATTCGCCCATTTTGCCGCTTCGTGAGTAAGCCGAGAATACGGTTTAACCGTCGGCATTTTCATTTTTACGCCAAGTTTTTCTGCAAGCGGATAAATATTATTTTCCCACATTGTTTTAAAATAATCGCTATTTGCATCGGGCAAAGATGCCGGTTCAGGACGCAATTCAAATGCCCGCCAAACTATTTCAATATCATTTTCCGATTCTGCTAACGTATTTACGGCTGGCACCGCCAACCAGCAAAATGGTCAGACAAAATCGGAGAAAATTTCCAAAGTTACTTTTTGCATAATTTTATTTTTCCCAATAATCTTCTAATTCTACGCCCAAACCATCGGCGAGGCGATTAACGAAAGCGTAATATCCGGCAACTTGGCAGATGTCTAAAATCGCTTCGTCGCTGAAACCTTTTTCACGTAAGTTTATGACATCATCTTCAACCATATTCCAAGGTTCGAGTGTTAATTTCGCCACATATTCGAGCATCGCCAAATCTTTCTCGTCAATTTCACTTTCACGAAAATCTTTCTTTAATTGTTCAACCAATTTATCATCATTTATCAAATTACGAAGCCCCGCTCCGTGATGCGTTATTCAGTAAACGCAATGATTTAGAGCTGAAACCGTAACTGCGATCATTTCGCGTTTTGGTTTCGG
>JBGTHN010000074.1:0-14163 GCA_041746235.1 Pyrinomonadaceae bacterium
CGCATTTATTCGATTAGGTTACATACTTAGTTTGTTCGGAAGATATGGAGATGCACTTAACTATTATGAGTTGGCATATCCTATTTTTAAAAAATCTTCCTACAAAAAAGGTGAGGCGATTTTTCATCTTTTAATTGCAAGAAACTATTATTTCTTGGGAGATAATAGTTTGGTTTTTAAAAATTTGAACACTGCCGAAAAACTCTTCAATGAAATAAATGATAAAGCGGGATTAGCATTAGTTAAAATCAATTTTGGTCATGCTTACTATGCTATTGGAGATTATGAAAAGGCTTTAAACTTTTATTCTGAAGCTAATAAAACAGCACGGGAAGCTAAAGATTTCATTACTTTCTTGAATGCAAAATCAGGATTTGCCGATGTTGGAGTTGCAATAGGAAATTATGAAATAGCATTAAAATTGCAGCAAGAAGTATTAAGAGATTTTAAGATTATTGGAGATAGACAAGGTGAATCATCTTCATTAAATCAGATTGCTTTTATTTATGACCGCTTGGGTAAAAAGGACGAAGCAATAGAGGCATATATTCAATCGTTAATTAAAAGTCGTCAGATTGGAGATACTAAAGGAGCCGCTGTTACGCTCAATAATTTGATGTTTATTTATGCAGAACTGAAACAAGAAAAGTTAGCAGTTCTGCATGGAAAAGCATCTGTGAATATTTATCAAGCAATTCGACAGAATATTTCAGAACTAACAAAAGAATCACAAAAGACTTTTTTAACAGATATTGAAGGAACATACCGTTATCTTGCTGACATATTGATTTCTCAAGGGCGAATCGCAGAAGCTGAACAAGTTATGGATATGCTCAAGGAAGAAGAGTATTTTTCATTTCTTCGTAGAGATATGAAAGTGGGAAACAAACTTGATGTTCGTGTCTCGCTGACAAATGTTGAAGAACAAGCCGTAATAAATTACGAGAAATTTGCTGATGAGATAACTAAAGCAGCTGAGGAATTGGGTGTTTTGGAAAAGAAAAAGAATGCACTCGGACTTGGTGAATCATTATCTCAAGAAGATCAAAAGCAATACGACGAACTCAAAGGTAAATATGATGCGGCGGTGGCATCTTTTAATAAATTTCTCGATGAATTGAAGGTCAAATTCGGAAAGGAAGATAAGCGTGTCGAAAAGGTCGAATCGGGTTTGCTGGCACTTTTGAACAAATTGAATCAGCCGCGAACTGTCATCGTTTCAACTATTGTCGGCGAAGATCGGCTTAATCTGATCGTCACGACTTCGGATGTGCAGACGGCACACACGGTCAATATTTCCGCCGCCGATTTGAACAAACTTGTTGCCGAATTCCGTGATGCGGTCAGGAATCCGAATGTTGATCCGCGTGAATCGGGCAAAAAGCTGTATGACAAACTTTTTCCCGAAGGTTTGAAAAAGGATCTGGCGGGTGTCAAAGCCGATACGATCGTGTGGAGTTTGGACGGAACGCTTCGCTATGTTCCGATGGCGGCACTTTTTGACGGCGAAAAGTATCTGGTCGAACGCTATAACCAAGCCGTTATCACGCTCGCCAGTCGTGGGAATCTCGACAAGATCGCCAACGCCGACCGCCAAAACTGGCTCGCCTTTGGTGTCGGCGTTTCAAAAGAATCAAATATCAAAATGGCTGACGGCAAGACCAAAAAATTCGACGCACTTTCCGCCGTTCCAAAGGAATTATGCAGTGTTGTCATAGATGCAAAGCAAAAAGATTTCTGCGAAAAACTTGGGATAGGAGGCGTGTTCAGAGGCTTGATGCTGGCGGACGAAGACTTCACGGACAAAAACTTTGAAGACAACATCGGCAAAGTTTCCGTCGTCCACATCGCTTCACATTTCGACCTCAATTCCGGCGACGAAACCGCTTCATTTCTCTTACTCGGCGGCGGCACAGATCGTCGTTATCCGGTTGACCGTTTCAGCAAATTACAAGCAAACAGCCTAATCAAAATCGAACTGCTGACGCTTTCCGCCTGCAACACGGCAATGACCGCCGGAAATAAATCCAACGGTGTCGAGATCGAGGGATTCGGAGCATTAGCACAAAACAAAGGTGTCCGATCCGTGATGGCAACTCTCTGGGCAGTAGCAGACGATTCGACGGGAGTTTTGATGACCGAATTCTACAAAATCCTCGAAGAAAACCCGACCATCGGAAAAGCCGAAGCCTTAAAAATGGCACAACTAAAACTGATCCAAGGCGAATACAAAACTTTAACCGAAGCCACAAAACGCGGAGTCGAAACCTTCGGACAAGAAAAAAGCAAACAACCGCCATATACAAAAGATGACAAAGCAAAATTCGCCCATCCGTATTTCTGGTCGCCGTTTGTCTTGAGCGGTAATTGGAAGTAGATAGGAACAAAGTGAAAATCATTATCTGATGACAAAGGTGATAATTATGGAATCGAAAAAGTATTTAACAATTCTGGTTTTGATCGCTAATCTTGTTTTTTGCAGTTCGATGATCGCTCAAACTGCGAATGAAAAGCGGGAAACGGCTGTTAAAGAAACCAATGAAGCGATGCAATTGTTTAATTTGCAGACGGTTGAATCGGTAAACGCGGCGAAAGAAAAACTGATAGTTGCTTTGAAATTAACACGCGAGGTTGGTGATAAAAACCTCGAAGCCGTTGTTTTATTTGCACTCGGTCGGGTTTATTTTACCTTGGGGGATGATCAAAGATCGCTGGAGAATTATGAACAGTCTCTCAAGCTTTTTCGATTATTAAAAGACCGCGAATCGGAGGCGATAACTTTAACAAAGATCGCATATATTTATCGGGAAGCCGCCAATAAACCCAAAGCCGTCGAATATTTTCGTTTAGCCATTGATATTTATAGAACACTCGGTAATCAATCTTTGGTCGGGCAATTTGAAAAAGAGATTGCGGAACTTGATACGGGCAAGGCGGCAAATAATGGTCAAAAACCTTTGGATGAACGCTTTGCTAAGGCGTTGCAGTCACTTGAAGAAGCGAGAATTCTTTCGCAACAAGGCACACAAAGATCGATCCAATCCGCCATTGAAAAAAGTTTGTATGCCCGGAATTTATTTGCTGAACTCGGTGATAAAAAATGGGAAGCGACGGCTTTGCTTGGTATCGGATACAATTATTTTCTGCTTGGTGAATCCACTAAATCTCTCGGATATTATGAACAATCCTTAAAATTACGACGGGAAATTTCCGACAAAGAAGGCGAAGCGGTGGTTTTGAATAACATCGGAATTGCCTTTGATAAACTCGGCGATAAACGCAAAGCCATCGAATTTTATAACGAAGCACTTGTTACATTTGTAGCGGTCGGAGACAAATTCGGGCAAGGTTTGATTCTCAATAATATCGGTGCGGCGTATGAAAGTTTGGGCGAAAAGGAAAAGGCTTTGGATTATCTGACTCGTGCATTACCTTTGCGGCGGGCGGCGGAAGATAAAAACGGCGTAGTTGAAACGTTGAATAATCTCGGCACCTTTTACCTGGAACAAAGTAATTGGGAGTTATCCTTGAAATATTATGATGAGGCTTTGATATTGGTTAAGGATTTGAGCAGTCAACGGATTGAAGGACAAATTCTTCATAATGTCGGGGTTGTTTATTTAAATCTCGGAGAATCCAAAAAGGCTTTTGATTTTTTGACGAGATCGCTTGAGTTAAGAAAAAATGCCGGTGATAAAGAAGGTCAAGCGGAAACTTTGCTCGGTTTTGGCGGATTAAATACAACGTTCGGGGATTTGTTTAAGGCAAAAGATTTCTATTTTGAGGCATTTAAGTTATATCAAGCCACCGGAAATGCCGACGGAATGGCAAATTCGTTATTTTTCTTAGGAAGTCTGCTGGGAAATTCTTCGGAGATAAAAGATGCACTCGAAATCTTGAATCAATCATTAAAATTAATGAGATCAACGGAGAATCGTAGGGGGCAAATTTATGTTTTAAACAATGTCGGTTCAATCTATCAAAATTCCGGTGAATACAACAAAGCAATCGAAATTTACGGACAGGTTTTAATATTGGCACGCGAATTGGGTGATAAAGGTGGCGAAATTTTAGCGTTGAATAATTCGGGTTATGCTTATTTTCAACTCGGAAATAAAAAGCAAGCGCTCGAAAATCTGACGCTTTCATTGGTTTTATCGAAGGCTTACGGGTTTAAAAATATCGAAACGACAACGCTGACCACCTTGGCATTTATTTTCCGGCGTGAAACTCCAAAATATGCGGCATTTTTAGGGAAATTAGCGGTCGTCAGTTTGCAGGATTTTCGCCAATCAGGAAAGGGATTGGATAACGAAATACAGAAAGGAATTTTGCGGACTTTTGAAAATCGTTACAGATATTTAGCGGAAATTTTAATTGAACAAGATCGTTTGGCAGAAGCAACGGAAACATTAAATGCTTTTAAGGATCAACAGTTTTTTGATTTTAACCGCGAAAATATTGCCAATAATAATTCAATTACAATGACCGAACGCGAACGGGAATTTGCTGGAAGATATCGAAATACCGCCGAAAAATTGGGCGAAATTGCTTCAATGTTGGATAAAATAATTCTCCGCACCATCGGTCGTCAAGCAACAGCGGAAGAATCTGCACAGATCAAAAAAATAGAAGAAGATTTTAAAAAAGTAGCGGGCGAATTTTCTGTTGTTCTGGAACAAGCCACCAAAGATTTTTCAAAACCTTCCGACGAAAAAGACAAGATCGGTGCGATTGACGATGTAACCGCAATGCAAAATGTCTTACGCGATGTTTCTGCTAAAACCGGACAAAAAACCGTCGCCGTTTATCAATTGATCGGCGAAGAAAAATACAGTGCTGTTATTATCACAGCCGATGCGGTCAAAAAGGTTTCAACTTCCGTGAAAAATAAAGAACTAAACGAAAAAGCCCGTCGCTATTGGGCAATTCTGCAAACCGATGCTTACGATACACGAAAGCTCGGCAAACAACTTTATGAAATTGTCTTTGAACCGCTTGAAAAAGAATTACCAAAAGATACCAAAACGATACTTTGGTCAATGGACGGAAATCTTAGGTATGTTCCGATGGCAACTCTTTTTGATGGTGAAAAATATCTGGTCGAACGCTTTCAACATGTCGTTTTTACTCGTGCTGATACGGAAAGATTGACGCGAAATGTTTCAAAAGTTTGGACGGGAACGGGTTTCGGTTCGACCAGACAAACCACGGTTGAATTGCTCGGCGAATCACTCGAATTTAATGCACTTCCGGGCGTGACGGCAGAACTTCGGGAAATTTTCAAAACAGCGGAAAATAAACAAGCAATCATTACCGGCGAAGTTTTGTCCGACAAAAATTTCAGCCGCAAAAATATGCTCGCTGCACTTTCGCAAAAACGTCCGCTCGTTCATATTGCGTCGCATTTTTCGTTTCGTCCCGGCGATGAATCACGTTCATTTTTGCTTTTAGGCGACGGCACGGCGTTTTCGCTTGCGGACATCAAACGCGAAAAAGATCTATTTTCCGGTGTTGAACTTTTGACGCTTTCCGCCTGCAATACAGCCGCCCAACAATCCGACGCAACGGGACGCGAAATTGACGGTTTTGCCGAACTTGCCCAAAGACTCGGAGCAGGTGCGGTGATGGCAACTCTCTGGCAAGTGTCGGATGCTTCGACACCCTGGTTGATGCGTGATTTTTACCAAAACCGTCAAGCCGCCAACGGAATTAGCAAAGCCGAAGCCCTGCAAAAAGCCCAAATTGCATTACTTAATGGCACGGCAAAAACCGAATCGCTTCCGGCTGGCACAAAAGGTGAAAGTCAAAATATCGAGATCATACGGATTCCAAAAGGCGGCAAACGCGATAACAAAAGGGCGGAAGTTTTCTATGTTGAAGCGGAAGATGCTCCCGATTTTAAAAAGGATCAAAACAAACCCTTTGCCCATCCATATTATTGGTCGCCATTTGTGATTTATGGAAATTGGAAATGATTGAAAATGGAAACTTTTTATGGAAAAGACTTATTTTTTTCAAATAGTGTAAGATTTTTCCAAATAATTCATATAAATATTGAACACGCAAATTTATGAGAAAAACATATTTAATAAAATTCCTTTTCATCTTGTTGATTCTCTTTCAAATCTCAAGTTATGCCCAAAATTCTGTTTCTGTTTTTGATGACCCGAAAATAAAAAAATGGTCAAAAGATTTTCTTGAGGGCAAGAGAATTGATGTGTTAAAGGAAGTCGAAAACGATTTACTTTCTGATAAATCGCATATTTTTTCAAAGCAAATCTGGTGTTTTTTGCAGGATGAATCGGGTGAATTGGAAGTTTGGTTAAAAAACTCCGATAACCCGAAACTTCGGCAGATTTTAGGAGTTGTGCCGGAAATTTATTATTTGTATGGAAAAAAAGAATATAAGTTCTTACTTCAAAAATTTCCGCCTTCAAAAGTTGCTAACCTTAACGATTTTTATTCTTACGATAAATTGATGCGATCCGCTTCCGCTCAAACTCAAAGAGGTTTGCAGTTGGAATATGCAAAGATGGCGATGAATATCAATCCGAATATTTTTACAATCGTTTGGAATATCAATACAGACGGATTGATTAACCACGAAAAATCCAGAATCGAAATTGAAAAACTTATCAACCAAGGTGGTAAATGGCAAGTTAGTTTAAGTGGTGAATTTTTGCGTGTAATTATTGATAATTTAGATTTAAATATTCAATCAAAAGAAATTATTCCGGCAATGGATAAATGGGTAGAGAAACATCCGTCAGATCGCTATATGCTTTATAACAAAGCAATTACGATGACTAAAATTGAGAAATATGAGGAAGCCGCCGAATTGTTTATAAAGGCAAATGAAAAATTTCCTTTCACGAAAGATAAACTTATTCCGACATATTTGGAATCCCTTGTTCGGTTGAAAAAAAAGGACGAAGCAAAAGAATTTGCTAAGAAATATTCAATGCTTTTAGACAGCGAAATTGAAGCAAAAAAGTTTGAAAAATTCTTGGTGGCGAAGGCATTTTTTGATGCCGGTTTGTATGAAGAAAGTGAGAAAATTTTAACGGAAGCCGAACAAGAGAATTTGATGGAAGCTCGTCATTTCAGTCTAATGGCTTTGGTCAAAAGTCATACAGATAACTCCAACTCGTTAAAATATGCGAAAAAAGCCATTGAATTGGAGCCGGAAAATCGTGAGTTTTATGAAGATTTTATTGCTCTGACAAATATCAGAAATTTGGCAGGTTCGGAAGACGAAGGCTTAAAATTATTTCTTGAATACGAGAAAAAATTTGACCAAAAAAGTGAACAGACTTTTTCGGATTTTGGCACATTGTTGAATAAATTGAACAAACCGAAAAAGGAAATTATCGAACATTTTCAAAAAGCATTACGGGAATTTCCCGAATCTGCTTGGATGCAGAGAGAGTTGGGAGAAGCCTTTGAAAATGACGGACAAACGGACGCGGCTTTGCAGGAATATCTCAAAGCCTTTGAAACCGGCAGTCCAACCGATTGGTTATTGGGAAGATATTTCGGATTGATCTCAAAAAATTCAAATCTCGAAAAGAATTCAGCCGAAGTTGCTAATTTAATCCGTCGTTTTCCTTGGATAAATAAATTGCGTAATGTTAATAATGTTTCTTCCAATATCCCAATAGCCGAGCAACCAAAAATCAAAACATCCGAACTTGTTTCGCAACTCGGACATACCGGGGCAATCAATTCGATTGATATTTCGCCCGATAAAATTTTTATCGCCACCGTCGGCAATGATGGTAAAGGGCGAATTTGGCAAGCAAAGACGGGATTTGAACTCAGAACTTTGATGCACCGAAACAAAGCAGTTAATTCAGTTACTTTTTCACCTGACGGTTTAAATATCGCCACCAGCGGAAGCGATGGAAATGTTTTGGTTTGGGAAGTTGCCACCGGAAAAATTTTGAAAAGTCGGTTTTTCAAAGATGATAATAATAATGCAATTTCGATTAATTCCGTGCAATTTTCGCCGGACGGAAAATATTTAGCGGTTGGTGATACTTATGGAAATATTCAAATTTTAAACTCTCAAAATTTAGAAAGTGATAAAAAATTAGATTTCAAATCATCCGTCAAAAAAATAAAGTTTGCTATCAACAGCGATGTTTTGCTTGTCTCAACACAGGAATCGGTTTTTCTCTTAAATACAAAAACGGGAATTGAATTCAATAGATATGCTTGTAATGAGTCAGCTGATTTTTCTGATGACAAAAGGTTTATTGTAACACTTTGCAAAGACAATTCGATAAATCTTTTTGACGCCGGAACGGGAATAAGAATCGGCGGATTTCCCGCAAGTGCCGAAAAAATTACGAATGTTGCTTTTGTTCCAAAGACCACAAAAATTATAGTCGGACAAAGAAACGGCAAAATAAAAATGTTGGATTTTTCGGACGGCAAAATTTTGCCAATAAAAGAATTTTCCAATGAAGTGTCAACTATCGAAGTTTCATCCGACGGAAAAAATTATGCGGTTGGTCTAAATAACGGCATCACGCATCTACTTGATTTAAATAAAAATGAAAACTCTTTGGAGTTTCAAGGCAAGTCTTCAAATGTTACAGCGGTTGTCTATGCCAAGTCTCAAAAATTCGTTGTAACCTCCAATCAGAAGGGTGAAATTCATCTATGGAATGCGAGTAACGGTTCGCAGAAGGCATTTTTTGAATTTCATAAAAAATCTATTACTTCAATATCGCTGTCATCTTCGGAAGAAATTTTGGCGGCGGCAAGCGATGATAATTTTGTCAGTTTTTGGGATTTGCGGGACAACAAAAAGATCGGTGAGATAAAAAATAACGCGGAAGTTAAAAAGATCGAACTTTCGCCGGACGGAAAATTTCTTTATACGGTTGATGCCAATTATGTTTTGAAATTATGGAATGTTGGCGAAAAAAGAGAGATTTCACTAAGACTTCGTAATGAAAGGTTTGAGATCAGAAGAAATAATATCGCCGCATTTTCGCCTGATTCAAAATATCTGACAGCAATTACAAACAGCGATGTAGCGGTAATTTATCAAACTTCCGACGGGCAAATTTTCAACGAACAAAATGGCGGTTTCGGCAGAAAAGTTTCGGTTGTGGCTTATTCGCCGGATGGAAAACAGATTGCGACCGGAAACAACGATGGAGAAATTTCCGTCTGGATCATCGCAACCAATGAAGAAGTTATAATCGGAAAATCCGCAGGTCAAATAAACGGGTTAACCTTCTCAAATGACAGCGGCAAACTTTTTGTTACGGATGTTTTAAATCCTGCCAAGATTTTCGATCTAAAAAATCAAACCATAATAAAAGATTTGGGTGAAAATTCAATCGGCAAAAATTATATTTCAAGTTCTCCTGATGGAAAATTCATTGTTACGGCGGACGATAAAACCTTGATTTTATGGAATGCTGAAACTCAAGCGGAGATAAAAAGTTTTTTAGCTACGCCTGAAACAAATCCGGTTATTGATTTTTCGGCTGATTCAAAACGTCTGCTGATTGGCGGCAATGATTCAACTGTCAATGTTATATTTTTGGATAAAATAGGAATTGAAAGCGAACAGGAAAATTTGAAAGCCGGTGATGAACTCTGCCGTTTTGTTTCCTTTGAAGACAAAACTTGGGCGGTTGTGGACAAAGACGGTCGTTATGATGCGGCTAATGAAGGAAATGTCAGCGGTTTACATTGGGTTGTCGGCACAAAAACACTTTCGCTTGAACAATTAAAAGTTCGTTACTATGAACCCGAATTATTTGCTAAAGCTCTCGGATTTAATGAAAAAGGAATTAAGGATGTCGGCAGATTTAACGAGGTTAGCTTAAATCCTGATGTTGAAACTTCTTATTTAGGCGACGACAAAACCAAACTGAAAATAAAACTCAAAAACAACGGCGGCGGAATCGGTAGAGTTCAGGTCTTTGTCAATAACAACGAAATTTATGTTGATGCGAGAGATGAAATTCTAAAACAAACTCTGAAACAAAATCCTAAAATGCCCGAAGCAGATTTTATCGTTGATTTAACAAAAGGTGATAAATTTTTATTAAGCAAAGATGAGAAAGGAAAGATATTTGAGAATTCGATCCGTGTTGTCGCCTGGAACGAAGAAAATTGGGTTTCCAGTCGTGGTGTCGAAACTTTTTATACCAGAAATGAAAGCAAAATTTTAACGCCTCCGAAACTTTACGCCATAATCGGCGGGGTTTCAGATTATAAAGGGGACGAGATTGATTTAACCTTTGCCGGAAAAGATGCCGTCAATATCGCCGATGCACTTGAACTCGGTGCAAGAAAAATGCTTTGCGGCGATTCACCGAAATCTAAAGAATGCGATGAACGCATAAATATCACACTTTTGAGCGATTATCCGACAACGCGAAAAAAAGAATCGCCGTCAAAGGAAAATTTTATCAAGGCGTTTGAAAATGCTGCTCGAAATGCGAAGGCGGAAGATTTATTTATCGTCTATCTATCAGGACACGGCATCACTTTGGAAAATAAAAATGATGTCTATGCTTATTTGACTAACGATGCCGATACTAGTCAACCAATTGCTTATCGAGATGAAGCAAGATTAAAAACCGATACGATGACGAGCATCGAATTGACCGATTTAACGAAACAAGTTTCGGCTTTAAAAAAAGTTATGATTCTTGATACTTGTGCGTCGGGGCGTGCATCTGAGCAAATTACGAAACGAAGTCTTTCCGGCGATCAGATTCGGGCATTGTCTTCGCTTAAAGATTCGACTGGATTTTTCGTTTTGATGGGAAGTGCGGCAGACGCGGTTGCGTATGAAGAATCAAGTTACGGGCAAGGTCTTCTAACATATTCGCTTTTGCAGGGAATCAAGGAAGAAGATTCTGTTAAAGAATCCGGCGGGTTGATTGATGTTCTGAGTTTGTTTAAACATTCAACCACAAAAGTTCCCGAACTTGCCAAAACAATCGGTGGAATTCAATCGCCTAAAATCATTAACCCGTTTAACTCAACTTCATTTACACTTGGAATTTTTACGGATGAAGAAACAGATACGATTATTTTACCGAAGCCCAAAGATAGGTTTATGCGTCCGCGTTTGACTAATCTCGATTCAAATATCTTGGACGACAATCTTTTTTTGGAAAGGTTAATTATCAACAAATTGGTCAATGAAATTTTTATCGATTCTCGCAACGGAATTGAATCGGATTTTAGATTTTTGGATTCCGACAGAAATGCCGAAGCATTTCGCATTGTCGGTTCATACACGGTGCAAGGCGACAAGGTTTTAGTCAAAATCCGTCTGCACAAAGACAATCAAAAAGTTACGCCCGAAGCATCTGTCGAAGGCAATGTCAATGAAATAGAAAAACTAGCTGAAGCAATAATTGAAAAAGCTAAAAGTTTGAAGCAAAAGGAGATAAAACAATGAAAAAAAGATATACAGTTGTAGTTTTATTGCTCACAGTATTTTTGATAATTACTGCTGATGCCGGAGTTAATCTAAAAAACGGAAACTTTTATATTTCTTATACTGATGTAAAGTTTGATGGAAACTTTGAAGTAACACGGACATACAATTCAAAAGCGTCTGAAACCGGACTTTTCGGTAATGGTTGGGGATCGGATTTTGAAAGTTATCTGGTAGTTTTGCCCGATAAATCAATTATGATTCACGAGCACGGTTCCGGCGGCAAAACTAGATTTAAGATTCCCAATCAAGACAACAAACTTTATCTTGAAGGTGTAAAAAAAGTTGTCGAAATCGCCGTAAGATTGGGTGATAAGGAAGCAAAAACGCCGGAAGATGCAAAGAAACTTGAAGAATCGCTCAATTCAAATGTAGAAAAATTGATGAGGTTTTGGGTTAAATATCGAAAAAAAGGTTTGGTCGAATCGCCGGAAATCCCCGTTGGAACAACTCTCGAATCTAAAGATCGCGGTTTTCAAACAATCAAGAGAATGCCCGACGGATTTTTGCGAATAAACAGCAATAACAAAGATTATTTTAATAAAAAGGGTTTACTTGTTCGGATTGTTTATTCAAGCGATTATACTAAAAATTTTACTTATGATGAAAATGAAAATCTTTCAACTGTGACGGACAGTATTAATCGTAAATTAACCTTTAAGTTTAGCTCAAAAGGAAACGGCGATGACGCAAAATATGTAGTTGACAGCGTAGAAAGTCAAAACAAAGAAGAAACCATCAAACGTGCAACATATAAATACGACGGTTTGAATCTTGTTGAAACAACCGATGTTAGCGGAAATAAATTCAAACACGAATATGACGAAAGTTTCAATATGACAAAGATTGGTTACACGGATGGAACGAGTATGGATATTGCTTATCATCCAAAAACATTTTTTGTTAAATCAATGAAAGATAGAGATGGAAGCCTGACCACCTACGATTACAACAGTAATCCTAAAGAGCCGGATAATAATTATTCAACCACAGTCAAAAAATTTGATTCGGATAGTGTTCTATTATCTGAAAATTATTATGAATATTTCATCAAGTCTGCTGGCGACGGATCTCGTTATACAGCAAAAGTCATCATGATTAGAGACGGCATTAAAACCGAAACCGAATATGACAAAAATAGTGATCCGATTTGTATTAAACGAAATGACATAATTCAAACCTGCTTTCAATACGATACATCAGGAAAATTGGTCAGAAAAGAAAACCCACGGGAAATTACTGAGATCAAATATTATGAGAATAATTCCAAAATTTCCAGAATTGATACAACCGAAAAAGGTTCGGGCGAAAAGACTTGGCACGCATTTAAATACAATGTGGCGGGAAATCTAATTTACGGCGAAACATCAGATAAAAGTTCTGTTACATTAACTTATAATGACAAAGGACAAATTTCCAGTATATCCGATGAGAGCAAGAGAGTTATTAACTTCAAATACAATGAACGCGGCAAACCGATTGAAATTTCGATGAATGAGAAAGGAAAAACATCTATGATTACGGTTAAATACGACGAACAAGGTGAACTATCAAGTGTTGAAAGCCCCGAAGGACATACTGCCGCTAATAGGGTATCTCAGACATTTTATAAGTTACTTGCGATCGTAGGACCGGCAGGTGTTAATTTGAGTCTGTAAAGTTTAAAGTGTTGGCAAGAAAAAAAATGTAATATTTGGGCAAAATTGACATATATTGTTAGAAACGAAATTTAGAACTCCCGAATGTTATTAAATGAGGAGAATTACGAGATGAAAAATTATGCGAAATTGAGTTTGGTCAGATTTGGTTTGTTGGTTGTTTGTTTGTTGATTGGGAATTTAAATGTTTTAGGAGGATCGGACATTTTTAATTTTGAACCTAAACCAAACCTTTACATTTTATCAATCGGTATCAACAAATATGATGACGAAAAGATGAAATTACCTTTTTCAATCAATGATGCGAATAAACTTTCGGATGAATTTGAAAAACGCGGTAAATACAAATTTAATGAGATCAAAAAGATTGTATTAACCGACGGGCAAGTAAGGAAGCAAGATATTCTCAATGAACTTGATAAAATTTCCCGTGAAATGAGTTCAGATGATGTTTTTGTATTTTCATTTTCGGGAATGGGAAGTCATTTTGAAAATAATGGACGCGGTGAGTTTTATTTGATTCCGCAAGATGGAAATTGGAGTAATGCTAAAGAAAAGGGAATTTCAAATCTTGAACTCCAATCATATTTCCGCAAGATCAGAGCCGAAAATAAACTTATCATTTTGGATTCTTGTGAATCGTCTTCGGGATTTGAAACGGCGATGAATACCTTTTTTGAGACAGATGAAAATATCAAAAGTTCCGGCGATGAAAATATTCTTTTTATCGGAACCGATGCAATAACTTATGAAAATGAAAAATTGCAAATGGGTTTAATGAGTTCGGTTGTGCTTGATGCGATCAAGGGAAAAGCTGATTTTGATACGGACGGCGAAGTTTCTTTTCGGGAACTGGAATTTTATATGTATCTTGGGGCAAAGAAACACAACAAGACCTTTAAAAATCAATTGAGTCCGCGAACTGTTTTACGAGGAAAAGAATTTGCTATCAGCGACACAGATAAAAAGATGAGTGAAATTGCCAAAGAGCGTAGCAAAACAGAAAAGGAAAGTCAGCTC
>JBGTHN010000075.1:0-3203 GCA_041746235.1 Pyrinomonadaceae bacterium
ATTTTATCCAAATTTTAGAATAATTTTGATGAAATTTGATTGCTTTTTTATGACTTTTACACAGCATATAAGTTATTTTTTTGATGGATGATGAAATCTATTCATTGTCTGATACATAAATAAATAGAAATCATAAGGAAATAATAACTATGGATACAGCATTCAAAAAAATCGCAAATATAAACCAAAACCCAAATGGCGAAACCGAAACAAACATTTTGGCTTTAGGAGAAGTTGTAAGTACTCTTAGTCGAGCCGTTTCCAGACTGCAAACCTTGAAAGATTCGGAAATCAATCATTTGTTCAAAACTTTTGAATTAAACTTTCCAAAAGATGGAATTGATTTTTATAAAGCTAAAACTCTATACGAAATCAATCTGATTGAACAAGCCCTCCGACAAACTCACGGACATCAGGCAAAAGCCGCAAAACTTTTGCGGATGCGAACATCTACGCTTAACTCCTTTATCAAACGACACAACATCATTTACTAATTCAACGAACAGGAAGGATAAAATAATATAAAATGCTTAGGCATATAAGTTTTATCCTTCTGCTTTTTTTCTGAACTTAATTATTGAAAAACCCGAAACTCTTTAGGTTCTTGATTCGTAATAATAACACCAAGGCTTTTTGTAATATCAAATCTGACATTTCGTTTCTTTTTAAAGTTTTAGACAAAACTTCATAGAAATGTAAATTAATTTGACCGAAATACGAAATTAGTCATTTAGTTGTCATAAAGTCTTCGTCTGTGGTGTTATCTATATGAAGTAACCTGTTTTACCTATTTTTAAGGAGTTAAAATGATAAAGTCAGTAACAAAGTTTCATTATGTTGACTTTGGAATTTTTCGGCTTGATTTAACAAACCGCGAATTATTAAAGGATGGAGAACATATTGCCCTAACGCAAAAAAGTTTTGAGATCTTAGATTTCCTCATCCAACATCGCGGAAGAATGCTAAAAAAAGAAGAAATCCTCGATGCAGTCTGGGCGGAAAATTATGTTGAAGAAGCAAATCTGGCTCAACATATTTATATGGTTAGAAAGGTTCTCAAAGATAACGGAGACGATTTCACATATATCGAAACCATCCCAAAATACGGTTATCGCTTTGTTGGCGAAATAACAGAAAGCACCGTTGATTCATCAGATTTACAAAAAAAACTTTCAACAAACGGCATACATTTGCATTCAAACGGATTCGATACAAACGGTTCAAATGGAAGTAGCAATGGTTTTCATAAAGAATCATCCGAAGTATTAACAGAAGTGAACACAACTCCGTCGGAACGCATTCGTCCGAAGCGTTCATTGTTATTTCCGAATATAATTTTTGCAATAATATTTTCAATAATAATTTTCACATTTATTTTCTTTGCATATTTCACAGTTAGCGACAAACAAACAAATTTATCAAATATCAAGTCAATTTCTGTTCTGCCATTCAAACAGATCGGCGGAGCCAATAAAGATGAAAAACTTGGATTAGGATTGGCGGATACTTTGATCTCACATCTTAGCAATCAAGACCAAATTTCCATTCTGCCGACAACAACAATTGCAAACATTTCTGAAAACGACAAGGAAAATTTAATTGAACTCGGCGAAAAACTAAATGTTGACGCTATTTTAACCGGAACCATTCAGCGAGAAAACGGTTTTGTTAGAATTAATGTTCAACTTATCAGTGTCCGCGACAAAGTTTCGCTTTGGACTGATAAATTTGATGCGGAGTTTTCGGATATTTTTTCATTGCAAGATAAAGTTTCGGAACAATTAGCTCAAAAACTTTCGATAAAATTAAATGATTCGCCGCAGTTTTCTTGGAACAATCAATACACAAAAAATATTGAAGCGTTTCAGCAATTTACTTTGGGACTTTCATATTGGAATAACCGAACCAATGAAAACCTGCCAAAAGCAATCGAACATTTTGAAAAGGCAATTGCCAAAGACGACAAATTTGCGGCGGCTTATGCACATCTTGCCGATTCATATTCGCTGGTTGGATATTATCATTTGGAAAATATTATGCCTCCGAAAGATGCTTGTGAACAGGCAAAAATAATGGCGAATAAAGCCTTGGAATTAAATCCTAATTTATCGGAAGCCTACACTGCTCTGGCGATGGTTTCTCTTTATGAAGATAAGCCGGACGACGCAATTAATCTCTACAGAAAAGCGATAAATATAAAACCTGATAACGCAACGGCACACCTTAGATTAGCCTGGTTGCTTACTACCAAAGACAATTTAGATGAAGCCATCAACGAAATGCGGCTTGCCCAAAAAGCAGAACCGCAATCCTCAATTATAAACACAAATCTGGCACGACTTTTGAGTTTAAATCGTCAAACCGATGAAGCTCTTAATTACTGCAAAAAAGCGATTGAAATTGATCCTTCGCAACTTATTACAAAAGTAATTCTTGCTGAAATATATGAACAAAAAGGCTTGTTCGACAAATCAATCAAAGAATTGAAATCCGTCCCAGAAAATACTCCCGAAGAAAAAACCGCTAAAATTCTGCTCAGTCGTGTTTATGCCAAAAAAGGAGAGAAAACCGAAGCCCGAAAAATTCTAAAAGATTTAGCAAAATCAGAAGATTCCGAAGAAAGTCCATCCTATGAAGTCGCCACTGTTTACGCACATTTAGGCGAAAAAGATGAAGCGGTCAATAAACTCAAAAAAGCAAAAGAAGATTCATGGTTGTATTTTCTACATTTAAAATACGATTACAACATTGACTCGCTCAGAGATACGCCCGAATATCCAAAAATTTTATCTCAATCAAAAGATAAAGCCATCAAAGCAAACGATAAAAAATCTTAAAAACAATCTATCAAATTAATTCGACATAATTGTCAAAAAAACTGGCAAAATCTTGTTATTTTCTTTATTGATAAAACAAATTTGATTACAATTGGAATAAAATCGGTAAAGCGAGTAATTTTATTAGCACAAATAGATAAAAGGATTTAATTAAATTGAGTTATAACAACGAAAATGATGCCAAGCCAAATGTCCTGATTTTAAGAATTACGGAAGAATTTACACGCGGCATCAAATTATTAGAAAACCTTGACGACGAGATTTATACGAAAACTTCTTACGGAGTTGGAAGTATCGGTTCGCATTTCCGACACAATTTGGATTTTGCAGATAATTTATTAAAAGGCTTGGAAAATAATCAAATTG